>CAYJHN010000113.1:0-3110 GCA_964369985.1 uncultured Desulfovibrionaceae bacterium
GAACTAAGTGATCAATAGGTTCACAAATAGCCCAGAATAAAATACCACCTGCAGCAGATGTGCAGATAGTCATACTAAACCATGAAAAAGTTGAGAATTCTGGTTCTTCTTCTTTTCCACCAAATTTAATTTTTCCATAAGGTGAAAACATGAAATAAATCATTGCACAGAATAAAGCAAAGCTTATCCAAAGCCAAGCAAAACCAGTAGCACCGATAAAACTATCACGGATACCACGAATAAAAACGCCAACAGCATCTGGCCACATAAGCGATAAAATTGTTACAATAATAACAACTACTGCTGAAGGAAAAAATAGAGCCCAATCAATTTTTGGACTTCCGCCATTGTTTAGATTTTGAGACATACACTACTCCTCATTCTTCTTAAGATACACAAAACGCTCATCGCCTTCTAATTCCTTAAAGGGATGAACAGGTTTCACTCCAGGATTATTGCCTTTATTTTGCCAACATTCTTTTGGCGAAACAGGAAGGCCACCGCAGTCCCAATTTGGCATATCAGGATTTTCATTCCACCAAAACCACATAAGTTCTAATGGTTCTTTTCCTGTATTGATAATGCCATGCAAATCAAAAGGACGAAGCATAATCCATGTACCAGCACTTGCCTTTACAACTCTATCGTAATTATAAAATTCTCCTTCCCCGCTCAAAACTATATAGATTTCACAATTAGGATGAGAGCCAATTCCATAGGAAGTGTCTGGATCTATTGTAAAAGTACCACCTAGAAGATTTTCAGCTTCTAAGGGTGCTCCTTTACCAATCATGCTTACAAATGAATAGCCAGGATGTGCTATACTTGCTTCATCCACTTCTTCTTCATTGTGAGCTTTTGCCCACGCATTATAAGCTTTAAAGCGTGGTGTCATCATTTTTGGTTGGCCTTCTTCAGAAGCATACCAAGGAAGATTTCTGTAACCAGGAACTGGATAACGCGTTCCATGTTCGTTATAAGGACCATTTTCTCTTATTTCTTTTGGATCAAAGTTGATTATCTTTGCCATATTTTTACCTCAATACATTTTTGAAATAATTGCATAAAACAAAAATGATTTTATAATTCCATACTCAAGAAGGAAAAGCCATCAAGATAAATCATCTTCACGTCTTTTCCTTCAATATGCTCTTAATCAGCTTCCTCTTCTTCGATATTTGTTACAACACAAACACCAGAACCACCAAAGAATGGATTACAACCTTCAACACTAATTTCACGCACAGCGCCACGCGGTGCAGCACCTGGCATACGGAAATCAAGAACATCTACAGGTGGAATAGCAACTTCTTCTGGTTTTGCTAATTGCGGAATATATTCGTAAGGCACTCTATATGCTCTATATACTTGGTTAATTTTTACAATGTCACCCCAATAAGGACTGATGTATTCCCAAACAACTTCACATTCTCTTGTTACTTCAAATAATTTACCAGAAGCACCTTCAGTGATTAATGTATTGCCATTAGGTAAACGCTGAGCACTACTTACAAATGGGCTATAGAAACGGTTATAATCAACAGGGAAAACTCTGCCTAATTGCTTTGAAGAAAATTCCCATTCAATTTTCATTGTTACTGGGTTGATTTCTAACACTCTTGAATAGTCACGTGTAGCGTATTTCTCACCATTTTTTGATGCAGGGTTTGGAGCACCAAAACCAGCCCAACCACCATTATCAAAAACTAATATATTACCAGCACCCACAAGGCCTTGTGGAACCATGTGAGCGTGGTGTTGACCGATAATCCAGCCAATATGTTCTAATTCAGGTGTATCGTAATATGGACCCATTTTCCAAACAATCTTACCAGTTTTCTTGCTGATAATCATTGTTGTGTTAATATCACGTCCGCAAATAATAAGGTTATCAGGGTGGAAACGTTCGTCGCCATTGTCGTAATGCGGGTTAGGACCAAGTAAGGACATGCTGTTGATATGTGCCCAATCAGCAATACCGCCGCCAGCAGGACGTAAGTTTGGATGACGGAAGATAGTGTTTTTTGAAATTTCATCAAAACCAATTTCTTCAAAATGGTCGCTTAAAACCCATTCCCAAACTACTTCACCTTCATAAGTTACTTCATAAATAGTGTCGTCTAATAAAGGATAAGGAGTGATATGTGGCTGTAAAATATTTTTATGGCCAAGAATCATAGTGTTACCACTATCAACCTTTGGTTCCATACCTGGCACATAATAACCTACTGGATTTCCTTCTCTTTGGAAGTCGTGGTGTTGTCTTGCCATCCAGCGAGGTTCTTCGCCTTTATCGTCGATGTATTCGTATTTATTGAATCTCCACTTGATATTACCGTCCCAATCTACTTGTACTAAGTCAAATTTATCTTGTGTAGAGAATTTTGTATTTCTTTCGCCTGTTTGTGCAATCATGTCACCACCAGGTAAAAGTTTTGCTGGAAAGCCGTGAAGTCCCTTGAAATATTGAACTTCTTTACCATTCATATCAATAACCATAACACCAGCTTCTTTAGCTTCATAAACTGTATAACCGTTAAAGCATTTATCTGGTTCGTAAAGTGTTGTTCCTGTTGGATATATTGTTGGGTATCCCATTATTTCTCCTAATTAGTAGATATCTTTTAGTATAGTCTTTTCTTTAGATCTGCAGCAAGTTGCCATTGTCCCATAGCTTGACGATAAGCATAAATATTTGCGTCAATAGCATCTTTATTTGTAATAAAGATAGGAAGACGATTGTTATTTGCTGCTTTTTCCATAACTTGAGCTATAGTTTCAAACACTTCTTTCTTCGCTGCTTGACCATTTAATGCAATGTCAATTGAGAATTTAATTTGTGCGTTGCGTGCGTATCTTTCTGCAATGCAAACGCTTTTTTCAAATTCAGCAATATAAGCCGCATCATTTGCAGTAAATTTTGCAACATCAATAGTAAAAGCCAATCTGTCGATAAGTTTTGATTCTAAAACTTTTTCTAATAATTCAGGATTTCCGCCGTCGCAATCAGCAGCGATATTTAAGCCGCCTTGTGCCATACGTGAAAGTATTTCAAGAAAAGAAGAAGAAAATTCAGCAGGAACTGAAGAAATATTAAGTCCGCCAATCCA
>CAYJHN010000113.1:3120-3477 GCA_964369985.1 uncultured Desulfovibrionaceae bacterium
CTAGATTGTTTTCTTTGATAGCAGCAGTCATTGCGCCTTTATTCATAATCCAATCTAAATTCACTGCAGCATCTTGGATAACCTTATCGCTATCTTCAACAACAGGAAAGAAAATACCAGCTTTATCGCGCTTTACATCATTTCTTCTTAATTTATAAAAAGCTTTAAACTTTTCATTGCCACTTTCTGTTTTTATATCGTGTTCTTCAAAAGCAATGTCCTTGTCTTTAAGATATTGCTTTACGATAGCACAACGAATACAGCCAGTTGAACTAAACATTGTAATTGCCATTTGAACTCCTCTTTCTTTAGCTTGTAAATTTTTACACAAAGTTTATTTAAATATAGCAAATTTTA
>CAYJHN010000113.1:3487-6503 GCA_964369985.1 uncultured Desulfovibrionaceae bacterium
ACAATTCACTTTTTATATTTAATATATAACTTTTAGTTATGTTTTTCTTTACATTTCCTTATTTGACTGCTACAGTAAACAAAATTTGATAAAAAATTAGCTCCTTATTTTTTATTATTTTAATTGATATCTATCTTTATGTGAGATTAATATGTTGAATTTAAATAACTTACGCACTTTTTATATGGTTGCTAAAAACAAGAGTGTGCTTCTTGCTTCAGAAGAGTTGTTTATTTCACAACCTGCTGTAAGTAATGCATTAAAAAAAATACAACAAGAATTAAAGACACCTTTATTCGTAAAAAATGGCAGAAACCTTGAACTTACAGAAAAAGGAAAAAAGCTCTACATTAAAGCTGAAAAACTCTTTGAAATAGAAAAAGATATTGAGAGATTTATTTCACAAAACGATGAAGAAACAAAACTCATTACAGTAGGCGTAGTTACCTTATATGAGCGTTTTGCTATGCTAAATATTATGGCTTGTTTTGAAGGCAGCGATAAAGACATCACTGTTTCTGTGCAATCTGGTAATTCCAAAAGACTTATACAGCTTCTTGAAGAAAAAAAAGTAGATATGGCTATAACTGGTGATTTAATTGACAAAGATAAAAGTAATATGCTTTTTACACCTTATGCAAAGCATCAAAATTATCTCGTTATTCCAAAAGGACATAAACTCTTTGGAAAAGAAAGTTTTTTGCCAAGCGATATAGCCTCTGAAAGAATGGTATTTAAAGAATCTGGATCTTCTGTAAGAAAAAGCGTAGAAAACTACTTCCTAAAACACTATATACAAACAAAAACAGTAGCAGAGCTTTCTAACCTAGATTCAATTCTAGACGTTGCCTTGCATGAAAAATGCCTTGCCTTTATTCCAGATATGGCTCTTGATGGAATGATAAAAAACAACGACAATTTCTCTTTCGCATTACCAGAAAATGATGAAATTGCTTTTTATATTTATTTAGTGACAAGACAAAAAGGAAATTATCCAGAAAATATTTGGAATAAAATTCAAGCTTTTGCTGATAAATCACATAAAAAAAGCCCTACACTTTTGTAAAGCTAAGTTGATTAATTGAGAGGGGGAAACCATGCTTTTGTGAACAAAAGACAAGGTTTCCCCCTCGCCCTCTTTAAAGAGGCCTCTCCCCCTTCCTTGCAAAAAACTTTTTAATTCACCGCACATTGAGTATAATCACACAATATTTCGCTTGCGGTGTTACTTTTAAGTATATTCTAAACTAATTTCAAAACAATAAAAAATGATTTCCTTCATATATATAAAAAAAAATCTTTAAAAACATTTTATCAATTTTATTTTTCCCATACAATATTTTCTTTACAGATTTTTGCTGGATTTCCAGCTATTAAGGCATTTTCTACTTTAAATTCCTTAGTGACCACAGCTGCTGAGCCAACTATACAATTGTTTGGAATTATAGCATTTTTCAATATATAACAAGACTCGCCAATCCATAAATGATCGCCAATCTTTATACCCTTCGCTTTGTCTGTGTAAGCTCCTGTTATTTTATCATAAATTTTATGAGGCAATTCACCTGTACGCATAGTTATATTATAAGAGAAAAGACAATCTTTGCCTATTTCTATTCTAGAATCGTGCTGATACAATAAAAAACTACTTTTACCTATACATAAGTTTTCCCCAATATATAGCGAAGCATTATTTATTTCAACGAGATTTCCTATTTCAATTGAAAAATTATTTAATTCTGCAGGATTTTCAATTTCTATATTATTGTTATTACCTGATATATAAATAGAAAGTTTACTTTTTTTGATTGCATTACCAATCTTTACTCTATTATTTTTTCCATGAATAGAATATTCACAATCAATATTTTTTCCAATTTCAATGCTATTAGAAGCGTCAGAATTAAAGTTTTTTGATTTATAGGAAAAAAACTTTATTCCTAAGAAATAAAGACGTACTCGTCCATTCTTTTTTTGTACTTTTTTTATAATATTCATTAATTAGCTACTTTTCTTTATAAATTGAGAAAAGAAATATAGCAAATATGCATACGCAAAGCAAGCTTTAGATAAAGGACTTCACCTCATTTCAGGAGGCAAATGCCTATTATTTCTTTCGCTTTCATAACTTGTTTTACAATGCTCTTCTTGCCTAAAAATAAAAAGAAAAAATGCATCTATCGCTGTTTTTATCTTTGTTTTACCTTTTAAAAATCTTCTGTATTGGTAGGAAGAAAAACTTTCATCTGCATAAATAGTATAATTAAATAAAGCACCTATAAGACAATGCAAAAATTGATCTAAAGCAATCAAAACTTGTAAGAGATTATGTTTTATTTTTTTCATACTTACTCCCAAATAATACTTGCTAATTCTTCTTTTGTACTTGCGTTTTCCACAGCCACTTTGAGCAGATTTGCTTTTTTATGTAAGCCATCACTATAGAGTGCAAAAGCAGGTAAAAGACCTAACATTTCTTCTGCATTCATTATTTTTTTGCTATTGTCAGCTAAAGTCCATTCTATTGAAAATTCTTGATTAGCTTGCACAGATTTCATTGCTAAATTATCAGCACCAATAATACGCAAATAGGATTTTTCGTCAGTATCAAAAACAGAACCTAAATATTCAAATCCAGAAATTTCAAATAAATCTCTTTTTGCATTAATTTCTTTATGTTTTATGCCTTTTAATTCCTCCAAACTTGGTTCGGGTGGGTTTTCAATTCTATATTTTTCTTCTTCCCATGCTGTCACAAAAATTTGTAGATATTTTTCATAGTCTTGTGCATAAAATATTTTATTTTGCATTTGGCCATTTTCAATAAATTCTATATCGCCTTTTTGCCCATGAAATTGTATAGCACGCCAATTTTCAGGTAAATCAGCTAATATTGTAAAAGCAAGAAGCTCGGATATCGAAATATTTAAGCAATAACCTTCTACGCAAATAAGATTATCCTCTCTTACTACTGTAACATTGTTTTTCATTTTATTACTCCATGAGTGCTTTATTA
>CAYJHN010000114.1:0-6455 GCA_964369985.1 uncultured Desulfovibrionaceae bacterium
AGAACAACGATATCAGTAACTTGAGCACCACGTAAACGCATAGCTGTAAAAGCTTCGTGACCTGGAGTATCAAGGAATACGATTTCACCGCGTTTTGTTTTTACATGGTAAGCACCGATATGCTGAGTGATACCACCAGCTTCGCCGTCAGTCACATTTGTTTGACGAATAGCATCAAGAAGTGAAGTTTTACCGTGATCAACGTGTCCCATAATTGTAACAACTGGCGGACGCACTTTGAGAGCTTCAGGCGAATCTACTTCTGTTGGTAAGATTGCGTCTTCAGCTGAGAAACCTACTTTTTCTACTTCATATTCAAATTCAGATGCAACAACAGAAGCAGTATCGAAGTCAAGTGATGAGTTGATGGTTGCCATAACACCTAAACCAAAGAGAATCTTGATGATTTCACTTGATTTTAAGCCCATTTGGTGAGCCATATCTGCAACACGAATAGCTTCTTCAATACGAATTTTTCTTTTTGCAGCCTTCATTGGTGCAGTTGTAACTGATGAAGACTTCATTTCTTTTTTTCTTGGCTTTCTACGACGGCGTGGTGAATCGTCGTCTTCCATACCAAATACATACTTGTTCATTTTGAAATCATTTTGTGGTGTGCTTTCAGTGAACTCGTTTGCTTTTTTGTTTTTATTACGCTTTTTACGGCTTTGCTCTTCTGTCATTGGGAAAGGCATATCCATAGCAGTGCGTGGTTTTTGCACGCGTTGCTGTGGACGTGGTGCACGTGAATCAGCGTCTTTATCTTTATTAAAGCCACCACCGCCAGCTGGATTGAATCCGCCTCTTGGTCCTTGTGGTCTATCAGTTCCATTTTGTGGACGTGGGCCTCTATCGCCTTGCGGACGATTGTCTCTATTGAAAGGTCTGTCACCTTGTGGACGATTGTCTCTATTGAAAGGCCTGTCATTTCTGTCGTTTTGAGGGCGTCCATCTCTATTGTATGGTCTTCTTTCGCGATTTTCACGATTATCGCGATTTTCACGATTTTCTCTATTTTGTGCTTCGTTACGAGAAACTTGTTCTGGTGTAGGCTTAGAGATCACGCGAACTTGCGAACGTGGTTCGTAATTTGTATCAGGCTCAACTTTTTGAGCAAAAGATTTTTCACCAGCTGGTGGCAAAATAGATGAAGTTGAAGTGCCATCAGGCTTTGCAGAAATAGAGGCAGATTTCTTTTTATCGTCTGTCTTTTCTTTTGCAAGGTCTTTTAACGCTTCTTTTGCTAATTCTTGTTCTTTTTGAGCAGCGATTTTTGCAGCTTCTTTTTCTGCAACAACAGAAGCTGGAGTGATGATACGAGCTGTTGACTGAGAAATTTCTTTCTTCGTTTTTGGCTTTTTATCTTCAACTTTTTCAGCTTTCTTTTCTTGCGGCTTTGCAGCTGCTTTTTCTTCTTTTACTACTTTTTCTTTAGGAGCTGAACTTTCTTTAGCTTCTTTTACTTCTTTAGAAAGATCTTTGCTTACTTTTGCAGGTTTAGCAGTAGCTTCTTTTGAAATTTTAGCGTCTTTAGTTTCTTTAGCGTCTTTGGTTTCTTTGGCGTCTTTAGTTTCTTTAGAAACAGTAGAAGCTTTAGTTTCTTTAACCACTTTAGCTTCTTTTACGCTTTCTTTGCTTGCTTTAGCAGGCTTTTCTTCTTTTATTTCAGCTACTTCTTTTTCAGCTTTTGCTTTTTTAGTTTCGCCAGCAGTATCTTTTTTAACTGCTTTTTCTTTACTTTTTGCTTCGGTTTTTTCTTCTTTTACCTCAGCATCCGCACTTTCAGAGCTTGCATTTTCAGGTTCAACACTATTACGCTTACGGCGAACAATAACATTTCCTTCTGAAGAAACACTTTTCGTAGCTTGCCCTTTATAGTGTGTACGCACATGCTGTGCATCTTCTTCACTAAGCGTACTTGTAGAAGCCTTTGCAGAAATATTGAGCTGCTTAGCTTCACGGAGTATGGTTTGTGTGTCAACACCTAATTCCGTAGCGATGTCTTTTATAGTGATTTTTTTATCCATAGTGTAATTAAACCTTCTTGTTCTTCGGTTTTTTCAGTTTTATTTTAGACAAGATATCTTTTTGAATACATTCCTGACAGAAATAATAGCCTCGCCCTTCTTTGTTTTTCTGCGTATCTAATAATAAGGAGTTTTGCATATTTCTTTCTGCCTTATTATCTGCACTTTCTGTACTATTTGTAAAAGTTGACACATCTAAAACATACCTTTGAAGCATATCTTTTTGTGTTTTCTTTCTACATGCAATGCACATACGAGTGGGCTTATAATTTTTTCTATTTTCTTCCACGATAATCTATATTTACTCTGCTTTTCACTGCAAAAGCAATGAAAGCGGCAGATATTAATTGGTATCTACAAGACGAACCTTGTTTTCTTCAACATCTGAAGCAAGGAAGTTTAATGCAGAACGGATTTCTTGTATGCGATCAGCAGAGATTTCTAATTTAGCTTCAAGCTCTTCATCGCTTGTTTCTTTGATGATTTCAATGCTTGTCAATCCAGCTTCAACAAATGTATTTACTGAAATTTCAGCAACGCTTGCAAGCTGTTCTAAACCTCTAGCATATTTTTCGCCGCCGCCTGTGAGTTCAGCGTAGCGAGTTTCTGTGTAAAGGTCTATTTTCCAGCCAAGTAATTGTGCAGCTAATTTCACGTTTTGACCACGTTTACCAATAGCAGCTGTAAGTTGTTCATCAGGAACTGTGATTTCAAGTAAATTTTCTTCTTCATTCACAATGATGTTTGAAATAACAGCAGGTGCAAGTGCGTTTCTTGCATAGGTCACAATATCAGCAGACCAAATCACGATATCAATTCTTTCGCCACGAAGTTCTTGAACAATGTTTTGTATTCTTGAACCGCGTACGCCAACACAAGCTCCAACTGGGTCAATGTCAGAATCTTTTGAATACACTGCAACCTTTGCTCTAAGGCTAGGGTCACGAGCAACAGCCATGATTTGGATTGTGCCATCATCAACTTCAGGAATTTCTCTACGAAATAGTGCAGAAAGATAGTCACGGTGAGAACGTGAAATCACAAGTTGAGGGCCTCTGCCTTCTCTTTTTACATCAATAAGTAAAGCTTGGCAACGTTCATTTCTTTTATAATGTTCTCTTGGCATTTGTTCTTCACGCGGAAGTAATGCTTCGATTTTGCCAAGGTTTACAATAAAGCCAGCCTTGTCACGGCGTGAAATAACACCTGAAACAATCTCGCCAATTCTGTCTTTGTATTCATTGTAAATTAAGCCTTGTTCAGCATCTCTCATACGTTGGATAATAACTTGCTTTGCTGATTGTGCAGCAATTCTGCCAAGGTCAGAAATTTGTAATCTAAAGCCCATTTCGTCATCTAACATAATAGATGGATCGTGCTTTTTTGCGTCTTCTATGTCGATTTGGTTTACATCATTTGCAACATCATCAACAACAATCTTGAATTGATAGACTTCAATTTCACCACTTTCTTCATTAAAACGAACTTCAACATCTAAGTCTTCACCAAATTTGCGGATAACAGATGTGCGTACCGCATCTTCAAGTGTTTCAACAAGAAGTTCACGTTCAATACCTTTGTCTTTTGCAATTTGCTCTATTGCTTTTTTGAGTTCTTGGCTCATGTTTCTATCCTATAGTTAATTTTATTCTTATTTTTATTCTTAATCAGCAAAAATTTTAGCAATTTCTTCTTCATCATAAGAAAGAGTGTTTTCTTCTTCAACAACTCTTGATAATAATCTTTGCATCTTAGCTTGATCATTCTTGCTTTGCTTTGGCATACTTTCTTTGACGTTTTTGCTGTTTTTTCTCTTCTTGTCTTTTATTTCAGTTTTAACATCATCTGATTCTTCAAGAGCTTCAGTAGCAGTGATTGACTTATCACTTTCATCAAAATTTGGTACAAGCTTTACTTTTTTTACATTGTCTAGCTCAATACTAAATGTTTTTTCACTGCCGTCATTTGTCAAAACTTCAAAACTATTCTCACCAAAAGAAAGAAGCTTTCCAGTGATTTTTCTTCTTACTTTTTTCTTGTCAGCTTCTTCAATTATTGGCTGAAACAAGTTTACAAGCACTGTTTCATTTTTATAATCAAACATTTGTTCTAAGTTGAAAAAAGTTCTGTCTAAACCAGGTGTTGAAACCTCTAAAACCCACGCATCTGAAAAAATTTCTTCTACGTCAAGCACTAAGCCTAACAATCTTGAAACTTGACTACATTCTTCAATGCCTGCTTTTTCAAGATATATGCGTACAAGAGTTTTCACTCCAGGTAAAATTTCTATTCCCCATAGTTCTAAATCAAGATTTTTTACTATAGGTGCGACATGAAATTCAAGCTTCGCAATCAATTCTTGCATTTACAATTCCTTAATAAGGCATTCTAGCCTTAATATAAAAAAAAGGAAGCCCTAGAAACTAGATAAGGCAACCTCAACTAAATTCAAAAAGCACTTGGCTTCTTGCTTGCGATATATATATGTTAATATTTTTTGCTTGTCAAGTTTTTAATTTACCTTTAACTTTTTTATATCAATCGGCCAATCAGGCAGTCAAAAGGATTCTGCTTACAAAAAAACAAAACTTGACAAAATATGCTTTTTACCGAAATATATTACTTTCTTTTTTAAAATAAAAACAAGTAATAATGGAAGAAATATGAAGACAAGAATCTTGATTAAATACGGCGGTCACGCAATGGACAAAGAAGAACTTTCGCTTTCTTTTGCACAAAGTATAAAAAAATTCAACGATTTAAACTATAGCGTAATATTAACTCATGGCGGTGGCCCTCATATTAATGCTTTGTTAGAAAAGTTGAACATCCAGTCCCATTTTGTGAACGGCTTAAGATACACTGATGACGACACTATGCAGGTTGTTGAAATGGTATTGCGTGGCACGCTCAATTCTTCTCTTGTTACTCTTTTTAAACAAGCTGGGCTTAATGCTGTTGGCATGTCTGGCAAAGATAATGCTACAATTAAAGCTATTTGCAATAAAGAATTAGGCAATGTTGGGCAAGTGCAAGATGTTGATATTTCACTTGTTGAATGTCTTTTAAATAATAATTTCTTGCCTGTAATTGCACCTATTGGCTATGATATTGAAAGTGGCAAATCACTCAATATTAATGCAGACACAGCTTCTGGTGCTTTAGCTGGTGCTTTAGAAGCTGAATCCTTTGTCTTAGTGACAGACGTTGCTGGTGTGCTAAATAAAGAAATGAAACTGTTTAAAAGATTAAATCTTCAGCAAATCAATGAGTTAAAAGAAGATGGAACCATTACTGGCGGCATGATACCAAAGGTAGATTCATGCCTACATGCATTATATAAAGGCTGTAAAAAAGCCTACATTCTCGACGGCAGAAAAAGCGGTAATCTTGAAAAACTTCTTTTAGAAAATGAAGATGTTGGAACATTAATCACCTTAGAATAATTTTAAGCTTATATTTTTGAAGCAAAAAAGCGCGTTTTAGCTCCAAATATATTCTATTGCTATTTTCCTTGATTTTCTGTAGTATTTGGCATTGTTTTTTAATTATTAATCTTTTTAAATCACTTTTTAACATAAAATGGATATATAAATGTTAGCAAACAGACATTTTCTTAAAATACTTGATCACACAAAAGAAGAACTCAATTATCTATTAGACTTATCAGCTGAATATAAAATGCTTAAAAAAGCAAAAAATGAACCACAAAAACTCAAGGGCAAAAACATTGTTCTTATCTTTGAAAAAGACAGCACAAGAACAAGATGTGCTTTTGAAGTTGCAGCCTATGATCAAGGCGCACAAATTACCTATCTTGGCGCAAGCGGTTCACAAATTGGAAAAAAAGAATCTATTGCTGACACAGCACAAGTTTTGTCACGTTTTTATGATGGCATTCAATACAGAGGTTTTTGACAAGAAAGAGTGGAAGAATTAGCAAAACACTCTTCTGTTCCTGTGTGGAATGGCTTAACAGACGAATCGCACCCTACTCAAATACTTGCAGATTTTCTTACTATGCAAGAGCATTGCAATAAAGATCTTTCAAAAGTGAGTTTTGCCTATTTGGGTGATTCAAGAAATAATATGGCAAATTCTCTTCTCATTGGTGCTGCGAAAATGGGTATGGATTGCAGAATTGTTGCACCAAAATCATTACAACCTGCAGAATACATTCAAGAAAAAGCATTTGAACTAGCAAAAGAAAGCAATGCAAAACTTCTTATCACAGACAATGTTGAAGAAGGCGTAAAAAATTGCGATTTCCTTTATACAGATGTGTGGGTCAGCATGGGTGAACCTGCTGATGTTTGGAAAGAAAGAATTGAATTACTTCTTCCTTACCAAATTAATGCAAGATGTATGGAACTTACACAAAATCCAAATTGCAAATTTATGCATTGCCTACCAGCTTTCCATGACACA
>CAYJHN010000115.1:0-6361 GCA_964369985.1 uncultured Desulfovibrionaceae bacterium
GGTTGAAGAAGCTTTTTCTGGAATGGATATACAAATGAAAAAAAGGTATGATTTAATTCCAAATTTAGTTGAAATAGTAAAAGGTTATGCTCAACACGAAGAAAGTACTTTAGAAAAAGTGATATTAGCAAGAAATAATGCCATAAATTCATCATCAAAAAGTGAAAAAAAACAACAAGAAAACATGCTTACTGAAAGTTTAAAATCTATTTTTGCACTCTCAGAAGCCTATCCTGATTTAAAAGCAAATACAAACTTTCTGAGCTTACAAGAAGAATTAGGCCAAATTGAAGAAGAAATTGCAAAATCACGTGCTTATTATAATGGGTCAGTAAAAATATTTAATAATATCTTAGCTAATATCTTTTCTGTTACAAAAGAAGAATTTTTCGACTTAGATTCAGCTGAAGAACGTAAAACTGTAGCAGTAAAATTTTAATCTATTAATTATATTTACAATACTTTTTCTAACACCTTATAAATATGATTTAAAGTTTTGAGTTTCTTATGCAAAAAATAAATTATACCTTTATAAAGCTATTTTTTAATTCAATTTTTTTATTCTTTTTTTCTTCACTCTTTGTTCTTGCCCTTTCACAAAATTTATATGCAAATGAAAGTTATCTAACAAAGAATTTTGATGTAAATATTGATATAAGTGAAGATAGAATTTATACAGTTAATGAAGATATAACAGTATATTACAATGATCAAAGTCATGGTATTTTTAGGTATATTCCAAAAAATGGAACTCAAGCTAGATACATTTTTAACGAATTAGATCAAAGAGAATATACTGCCTTTATTAGAAATCCATTAGTTGACGATCATCCTTATGTTTTTTCTAAAAACTCCAGTGATATCTACTATTTCCAGATAGGCGATCCTAAAGTAAAAGTTGATGGATTACATACATATAATATAAGTTATGACTATCTTCTTAGTGATGATGGTATTGAGCTTTTTGATGATGTCTACATCAATATTATACCACATGAATGGGCTTCAACAATTGAAAATGCACAAATTTCAGTGCACTTACCTAAGCCTTTTAACACAAATGAAGTAGAGCTCATAAGCGGTAGAAAAAATAGCGTAAATACAAATAAAGCTCAGTATACTGTTGAGGGAAATACTATAAAAATTTCTCTCATAGAACCTTTAGGAATGTATGAAGGGGTGAGTTTGCGTGTGCTTTTACCGCAAGGCTATTTTACGCAAAGGGCTTTTTCTATAACAACTTGGGAATATGTTGTTATATTAACATCACTTTTTCTTGTTTTTCTTATTTATATTCTCTATGTAAAATTTGCAAGAATAAGAAAGTTTCCTGAGCCAATTAGCTATTATCCGCCTAATGATATGAACCCAGCTGAAATTTCATACTTAATCAACAACAGAATAAGTTTGCAAGATTTTTCATCTATGCTTTTATATTTTGCAAATAAAGACTTAATTTCTTTAGATATTGATGATAAAAAGAATACTTATATCACAAAACTTAAAGATTTGCCAGAAAATTCAAAAAAGCACGAAAAAGTTTTTTTCGATGGGCTTTTTGAGCATGGAAATACTCTGTGTATAAATGAAATTCCTAAAGAATATTACGCACTTTTGAATCTTGGTATCAAAGCTTTAAAAGAACAATATAAAGAAATTAAAGCGAAAGTTTATCATAAAGGCAGAGTGCTGCTTCTTTTTGTTTTTCTTAGTATGAGCATGATACCCTATCTTTTGCTAAATTTTGGCGATTACACAGTATATGAAGATGCTTTTATCTTTACTTTTCTTTCATTCTTTGCTCCATTTTTTCTTTTCTTACTAAAGTTGAGAGGAAAAAAAAGCAGAAGTAAAAAGAAGAAAATTATAGAAAAAATAGTCTTAACATTTTTCCTATTGCTCTTTACTGGGATCCCTTTCTTTATTGCAACAACAAATTATGCTACTTTTATTACGCCTTTTTTTGCTATTTTTTCTTCATTTACTATACTCTATCTTGCACCAGCAAAGGATAAACCAACTGCATTTGGTGAGAAAATACTAGGTGAAATATTAGGTTTTAAGAAATTTATCGAAGTATCTGAGATAGAAAAACTCAACTTACTTGTAGAAGAAAATCCCTCTTATTGCTATGATATATTGCCCTATGCCTATATTTTTCATCTTTCAAGTACATGGCTTGATAAATTGCAATTAGTGAAAATTCCACTACACATATCAGATAACGACAGATTTAATACTTATGATCATCAAGGATTTCGCGATATTGGCAGAGTTACTGCAAGCTTAGCCACTGAAGCTGGCATAGAAGGCCTGATAGCGCACACGCAAAGAGAAGCAGCTGCGGCAGCAAGAAATTCTACTAATAATGGTGGCGGTTCTGGTGGATCTGGCGGATCTTCTGGTGGCACTTCTGGTGGCGGTGCTGGCGGCGGCGGTGGCGGAAATTGGTAATTAATCTAATACCAAGTAATGATAAGAAAAATTCTAAATAAAATCATTATATCTTTCATATGATTTATACCTACATTGCAAATTTATACAAAATATGCTATTTTATAAAGTATAAAAAAGGGGTATTATATGAAGTTATTACAGGCTTTTCTTTCTCAGTGTGCCTTACTTTGGAAATTTCTTGGTTTTTTTCAAACACCCTTTATCAGGCTATGGCATCTTCTTGGTATTGTGCTTATTTTATTGCAACTTTGTCTTTTTTTAAACTTTTCCTTTACTGATTTTATCAATGAAAGTCATGTTGAACGTGGAC
Source organism: uncultured Desulfovibrionaceae bacterium (assembly GCA_964369985.1). Taxonomy (GTDB): domain Bacteria; phylum Desulfobacterota; class Desulfovibrionia; order Desulfovibrionales; family Desulfovibrionaceae; genus CAYJAZ01. Next base: position 2,768 of record CAYJHN010000115.1, read on the forward strand.
TTTTACTCTTGCCATTTCTCTTTCTTTTTTTATGTATTTCCTTTAAGAGGCGTGGTTTTAAATACTTTTTTTCGTATTTGTGGGGTGATGTAAGCCTCTTGCAAAAAGATATTCAAACTTTTTTGCAAGGCCGAGTTCCAGCTCCAAAGTCAGGCGGATTAGCAGGCACGATACAAGGTTTTGGTTTACTCGCATTTTTTCTCACACTGCTTTGCGGCTTTTTTCTTTATCTTTCTTGGTATCATGATGTTAATTTTATAATTGATTTTTATAGCCTACATAAATACACAGCTTCAGCATTGCTTCTTTATTTATTCGTGCATGCTGCTTATTCAATTAAGCATTTCTTGTTTTGGAAAAAAACAGTAGTAAAAAAATAAATATTGGCAAAAAGCAGAAAAATATGTTTTTTTATACATGTAATTAGTATAATTATTCACAAATAAAAAGAAAATTTTATAAGTACTTTGACAAAATGTTTAATATCAACTACTATAAAATAATATACTAAATGAAATACCCAAAGAAAATATGCAGTCTTTTTTTGAGTAAGCTCTTTTACGATGAAATAAGAATAGTATGCAAAATCTATGGAAAATCAATATCTTGTATATGCTATATTAATAAATAGGAGCTTATATGCCTAATAAGTCAACAAAAGTCATAAAATCTGATATTGAAATTGCACAAGCTACAAAGATGTCAGTAATTCAAGAAATTGCAGATAATCTCAAAATTGAAGAACAATATTTTGAACCACATGGCAAGTATAAAGCAAAGATAGATTATAGATTACTCAATGATTATGCACAAAAAAAAGATGGAAAACTTGTACTTGTAACGGCAATCAACCCAACTCCTGCCGGTGAGGGTAAAACCACAACCACTATAGGCTTAACCGATGCCCTTCAAAAAATTGGAAAAAAAGCAGTTGTTGCATTGCGTGAGCCTTCATTAGGGCCAGTTTTTGGTATAAAGGGCGGTGCAGCAGGTGGCGGACATGCACAAGTTGTGCCGATGGAAGACATAAATCTTCATTTTACAGGAGATTTTCACGCAATTGGAGCGGCAAATAATCTTTTAGCAGCCTTGATTGACAATCATATTCATCAAGGAAATGATTTAGATATTGATGTTAGAAGAATTACGTGGCGTAGAGCTGTTGACATGAACGATAGGCAATTGCGTAGTATTGTTTGTGGTATTGGCGGTAAAGCAAATGGTGTGCCGCGCGAAGATGGTTTTGACATTACTGTTGCTTCAGAAGTTATGGCAATTTTATGCTTAGCTACTGATTTAGAAGACTTAAAAGAACGTTTTTCTAAAATAATTGTTGCTTACACAAAAGAAAATAAACCTATTACAGCTGGCGACTTAAATGCACAAGGTGCAATGACAGCACTTTTAAAAGACGCTCTTAAACCAAATCTTGTGCAGACTTTAGAAAAAGCACCTGCCTTTATTCATGGTGGCCCTTTTGCAAATATAGCACATGGCTGTAATTCAGTAATAGCAACGAAAATGGCTTTAAAACTAGGCGATTATACTATTACCGAAGCAGGTTTTGGTGCTGATTTAGGTGCAGAAAAATTTATTGATATTAAATGCCGTATGGCTGGCTTAAAGCCATCTGCAGTAGTTTTAGTAGCAACTGTAAGAGCTCTCAAATACCACGGTGGCTGTAAGAAGGAAAATCTAGGCAAGGAAGATCTCATTAGCCTTGCTCTTGGTATGCCAAACCTTTTGCAGCATATTGAAAATATAAATACTGTTTTTGGTTTATCTGCCGTAGTTGCAATCAATAAATTTTCTTCTGATTCTCCTTTAGAACTCGAACTCATAGAAAGAAAATGTAAAGAATATGGCGTAAATGTGGCCTTATCAGAAGTGTGGGAGCATGGTGGTGAAGGTGGTAAAACTTTAGCTGAAGAAGTTGTGCGTTTATGTGAAAAAAATGAAAATAAACTTACTTTTGCCTATCCTTTAGATTGCACAATTGAAGAAAAACTCGAAAATATCGTTAAAAAAGTATATAGAGGAAAAGGTGTAGTTATTACAGCAGAAGCTGCACGTCAGATTAAATTATTTAATGAATTAGGTTATGCTCATTTGCCAATTTGTATGGCTAAAACGCAATATAGTTTCAGCGATGACGCAAACTTAATAGGTGCTCCAAGAGATTTTGCAGTAAGTATTCGTAATCTCAAAGTTTCTGCTGGTGCTGGTTTTATAGTTGCCTACACAGGTGAAATTATGACTATGCCAGGTCTGCCAAAAGTGCCAAGTGCAGCAAAAATTGACGTAGACAAAGATGGAGTAATATCTGGTTTATTTTAGTTTATTACATTTGCTTTTAGTTTTTGTTTTTTTGCCTTTGCGACCAAGAGGATTATCCTCACGAACCTACCGTCCTCTTGGAAAGCCTGAATAGTTAGCGATTAAATGATACCTTCTGCTTAAAACATTTTTTATTTTTTACTTGCGTAAAAGTTTTATTCAAATTAAGCAAATCTTGCTAACATACAAAATGTAAGTAAGATATTCACTTCGTTCAGATGCAGTATTAATAAAAATACCATGTGAACATAGTGAACATGGAAGAGAGGATTTTGTTAGGAGAGTTAATGTAAGATAAAGGCTTAGCTTCAAATTTTAAAGCGGAAAAGTATTTATGAGCGTAGCTCATACAACTTTTCCGCAAATAAAAATAAAAAAATAATCTTCTTTAGCCTGAACCCATCATTAAATCGCACACTATTCAGGGTTTCCAAAGGGGCTTAGCTCCGTGCGGATAATCCTCTTGGCCGTTAGAGACACAAGATTAAAGATGACAAAAAATATAAATTTTGTTAAAGTAAATTATAGCATCTTGTATGCTTTCTTTTCTCAAGATTTTTTTGATAATCAATTATAATTGCCTTATATGTTTTATGTTTTTGATGCTTTGCTTTTAGAAAGAAAAGGAAATTTTTATGTCAAATATAAAATCGGAAATAGGTGTTATTGGACTTGGAACAATGGGTGCAGCACTTGCACAAAACTTTTTGAGCAAATCTTTTTCTCTTGCTGTATTCAATAGAGATTTTAAAAAAGCACAAAATTTACCTGTTAAAGAAGGGCAGAAACTTTCTACTTTTGAAAAAATAGAAGATTTTGTTAACAATTTACAGTCGCCTCGTAAGATTATTATGATGTTACCAGCGGGTAGTCCTGTTGATAGTATGATAGAGACATTATTGCCTTTGCTTGATAAAGGTGATATCTTACTTGATGGCGGAAATTCGTATTTTAAAGACACGCAAAAAAGAGCAGCCTACCTTGAAGAAATAGGCATATACTATTTTGGTCTTGGCGTTTCAGGTGGTGAAGAGGGAGCGTTAAAGGGCCCAAGCCTTATGCCAGGTGGTAACAAAGAGGCATATGCACATATAAAGAATTATCTTGAAAGCATTGCTGCAAAAGAAAAAAGCGACCCTTGCTGTGCTTATATTGGAAGTGACGGGGCAGGGCATTATGTTAAAATGGTGCATAATGGCATTGAATATGCTGATATGCAACTGCTTGCAGAAGTGTACTTATTGTTAAAAGAACTTA
>CAYJHN010000116.1:0-4723 GCA_964369985.1 uncultured Desulfovibrionaceae bacterium
CAAGTGCGAGCAATCCAGTGTTAAACAACAATGGCACTCTTACAGGGGATATGTTTCAAATTTTAGGAACAGGTAAAATTGATATAGCTATGCTTGGAATGCACACTACAGGCTCTCTAAATTATATATTCACAAATTATGGTGACATTAAAATAAATACAACATCAGCAATAAGTGCTACTGATGCTGGTGCTAGTAGTATGGGAATGACGGCTTTTGGTAATGGTAATCATGTACTTACTAATAATGGCACTATCAATATCACTTCTACAGCTGGAATAGCTTCATCGAATACGCAAGAAGTAGATAGCTCTGCTAATATCGTGGCACTGGTAACTGGAGGAAATGGAAGTCATCGTTTGACTAATACAGATACTATCAACATCACAGCTATAGGTGGAACTGCTACTTCAGTTAATGCCGATGCCAATGCCTATGCCGATGCCTACGGTATGAATGCTAACGGTGATGGCTCTCATACACTCTCTAACAGCGGATCTATAAATATAATAACTAAAGGCGGAAAGGCCACATCTACTGATGCTCTTGCCGATGCCGAGGCCAACGCCTACGGTATGAGTGCTAGTGGTGATAACTCTCATACGCTAACAAATAGCGGAACTATCAATATCACAGCTATAGGCGGAGCCGCTACTTCAACTAATTCCGATGTCTATGCCAAAGCCGAAGCCTACGGTATGTCTGCTAGTGATGATGGCTCTCACACACTAACAAATAGCAAAACTATCAATATCACAGCTATAGGGGGAACAGCTACAACTAATATCGGTGCCAATGCCAATGCCAATGCCCAAGCCTACGGTATGTCTGCTAGTGATGATGGCACTCATACGCTAACAAATAGCGGAGCTATCAGTCTCACGGCTACAGGCGGAACTGCTACTTCAACTTCTGGTCCTGCCAATGCCATTGCAGAGGCGTATGGAATGCACACTCAAGATATAGGCAAGAGTACATTAACCAATAGTGGCACTATAAATATAACTTCAAAAGGCGGAACAGCCACTTCAACTTCTGATAGAGGCCAAGCCTATGCCTTTGCCTATGGAATTAGAGCTGAAAGTATCGGCGATCATACATTAACAAACAGTGGCACTATCAATCTCACTGCTATAGGCGGCACAGGCAATTCCGCTGCTACTGCTGAAGCTTACGGAATGTCTTCTGTAAATAATGGCAACCACACATTGACAAATAGTGGCATTATCAATGTCACTGCTATAGGCGGCACAGGCACTTCAACTCCTAGCTCCGCCTATGCCCATGCCTATGGCATGGATATTGCGACTCAAACCTCTGCAAGCACTAAAATAAATAATACTGGTATTATCAATGCAAGTGCTTCTGTGCAAACAACTGGAGCAAAAACACAAGCTTTTGAAGTTTATGGCTCTCCTAACTATTCTGTTGGTACTTGGGCAACTACCTTGCGTGATTGGTCTGCAAATGACAATGTCTTTGCTGTTCAAACTGTACTTGGACCTCAAATTACTTTCGATAATTCTACTCTCATTCTACGTCCAGGAACTGCAGAACAAAACTTTGCACTTGGTAAAGAATATACAGTAGCAAATATGGTTTCTATTAGTACTGGAAGCTCTATGACGCAACAAGCTTCAGGCTCTTTATATGTTTTAGGAAATATAAGCGAAGCAAAAACTGAAGTGCCATTTTTAAAGGCTACACTCACAAATGGCTCTACTGCAAACAATGCCACAGTAAAGCTTGAAGCAAATATCAACGAAGAAACAACTCCAGGTGCTACAACAATGCAGCAAGCTGTTTCGCAAGTGCAAAATCAATTCACAAATATTTCTGCTTCCTTACGCAAAAACCTTGTCAAAGTCTATACAGATGCAAATTTAATCGCACAAAATGAAAATATAGGCATGGCAGCAGGTTCTCACATGGAGCAAAGCAAATGGCAAATCTTCCTCACTCCTTACATTTCTAAAGTAGACAATAGCAATTTTGATTATAACGGAAATAATTCAGGTATCACAGGCGGATTGACCTATAATGTGAGCGAAGCTTTCTCTCTTGGTGCGCATTTAGACTTCAATGAAGGAAATTATAATGCTGATATGTTCAATATGGATATAGATTCCTCTTCTCTTGCCTTTGGCTTGCACGCAAATTATAATATCATGCCAGAATGGTATGTGAGAGCTCAAGTAACAGGCTCTATAAGCGAAAATGACGTGGATTACACTATCAACCCTGCTGTTTCAGCACAAAGCGATTACGCAGGTAAAGCTCTCTATGCCGAACTTGCCACAGGCTATACTTTCCAATTTGGAAAGAGCCACTTCCTTACTCCAGAACTTGGATTTAGCTATCTATCCGCACATATTGACGATTACGACATCAACTGGACTTTTTCAGCCTATAATATGCAATACGACTCAAGCTCCTACAATGCGCTTTACGCAAACTTCAATCTCGATTGGCGTAGTGAATGGTATTTTGATAATAATCAAGCACTTTCTATACTCGTAGGTGCAGGTGTTCGCCAAAAACTCACAAGCGATGATATAGAATCACAATTATCACTCTACGGCACAAACTTCACGACGAAAAATTCAGAAGACGACACAGTATTCCTTGCTGATTTTGGCTTGGAATACAAAATCCACGACTTTAGCCTTTCACTCAACTATAGCGGTGAATATGGTTCTAGCCAGCAAGTGCATAGAGGATATGCCACGCTTAAATATGTGTTTTAATTTGTAAAACAATTTAAAAAAATAAAAAAAGCTGTCTTCTGAGAGGCAGCTTTTTTTATTAATTTCAAAGTGCATAACAATTTAAAATTCTCACCATTGACACAATATTTTCTTTGTAAAAGCAAGTTTCTACATATATAGTATTTTCCAATGGCTTGTTTTCATTTTATTATTATACTAGTTGAAAACCTTATCTAGCCTCAATAATTTCATTATATTTTGCATACAATTTACTTGGATTAACTATAGTTATAGGCTGCCTTACTGATTGAAGAATTCCTTCGTCGACAAGTTCTTTAATAAGCAAACTCACAGTTGGCTGTGTTGACGCAATCATTGTTGCAATTTGTTCTTGCGAAAGCTTATAAGGCAATTGAGTAGGCCTATACCAATCTTCTTTATTTTTTATATTATTATACGACAAGGCAAGAAGCAAGTAGATAAAGCGTTCAGGTACGGGTCTTGATGCAAGAAGAGCATAGGCTACTGAGAGTTTTCTTACTCTGGCTCCAAGAACACTGATTGTTCTTTTTGCAACATTAAAGTGTTTTTGCAAAAAGCGTTCAAATGTGTCGTGCTCGATAAAATAGGTTTCTGTTTCTATAAGAGCCTGTGCCGTACCTTGACGTACTTTTCTTTCAAGCACTTCAGAAAGTCCAAACATATTACCTTTTTGATGCATAAAGAATACTGTTTCTCTGCCAAGTTGGCTAGAGTTAAACATGCGTACTAGGCCGTTAACAATATAGTAACAACCCCGTGTTTCATTTTCTTCTAAAAAAATAATTTCGTTTCTTTTAAAAGTTTTTTTTGTGCTTAACTTTAAAAACTCTTCTTTTTCTTCTACTAAATCTATAAAAAAATCATCATTCTGCAAAAACCATAATTTATCCACAATAATCACCTTTTTAAGAAAATGGCATTTTTAATCTTATAAAAGATTAGCATAACTAGCTATAAAGTCAATCATTTTCATTTTTAAAATAAATTTGCATGAAAAGTATATTAAGAAATAAAAAATTTTTCATACTTTTATAAGCTAGCATATAGTTTTATTTAGCAATAGCTGTTTTAATCCAATTAAACACAAGTTATCTTTGGAGGAACTATGAAGAAATTACTGACTTTATCCTTGGCATTTGTATTATTTACGGCTTATTGTCCTTTAGCTAAAGCAAAAGAATACCCTAGTCAACCTATTGAAATGATGACTATGGTAAAACCTGGTGCACAAATTGATCTACTTACTAGACAAGTTGCTGAATTTATGAAAAACGACCTCGGCCAGCCAGTGTTGGTTACAAATGTTGCAGGCGGTTCTCATGGCAGTGTTATGGTTTCTAAATTGCTTTCACAAAAAAACGATGGTTATAAACTAGTCGTATCAGCTACTCCTGCTTTCACTTATTCACCTCACTTCACAAAAACTCGTTACCAATTGGACGATTTTGATTATATATCTTTACTTGGATTAAATCAGTCGGGAATCATTGCTCATCCAGATAAACCTTGGAAAACACTTAAAGAAGCTTTTGATTGGGCAAAAAAAGAAGGCAAAGGCCTTACTTACATGTTTCAAGGATCTGATGACCGTGATGTTATGCAAAGAATAGCAAAACAAGAAAATGTAAAAATTTCTCTTATGCCAAGTACTGGTGGCCCTTCAATTATAAGTGCTGTTATGGGTGGAAATGTTGATTTAGGGCATACAGGCTCAATTATGTTTGACTATATTAATTCTGGTAAAATAAAAATTTTAGCAGCTACTACACCAGTTAAACTTTCAGAACTTCCAGAAGTTCCAACTCTAAAAGATCTTGGATATAACGAAGCTGTTGAAATGTTTCTTGTGCTTGTTGCACCAAAAGGCACAAGTGAAGAAGTGAAAAAAACACTAGAAAAAAGTGTTGAAAAAATGATGAATGATCCTAAATTTACTGACTTTGCTTCACAAAAATTGCGTATCCAACTTGTGC
>CAYJHN010000116.1:4733-6357 GCA_964369985.1 uncultured Desulfovibrionaceae bacterium
CATTTCAAAAAACAGGCTCAAGCAAAATAATAAAAGGATTTTTATGCAAAAATATAAAAAGGATTTTGTAAGCTATTTATTCTGCATATTTCTTTCTTGTGCCTTACTTTTTTGGATAATTCCAAATAATATGCCTGAATATCCAGGTTACGGTATGTCAGCGTCATTTCTTCCAAATCTTGCCTCTTCTATTATTCTCGTATTGTCTCTTCTTGCAATGCTTGGAACATATATAAAGTATAAAAAAGAGCTTGCAAGCAATAATGAAGAAGAAGCTAAAGAAATAAAAGAAGTAAAAGAAGTAAACATTACTTGGAAAAAATTTATTCTTCCCATACTCTTTGTATGTGCCATTGCATTTTTGTTGCTCTTGCCAAGAATAGGCTTCATCTTATCCTCTGCACTGCTTCTCTTAGCTTTGCAATTGATTTGTGGACAAAGAAGTATTCTCGCTATTCTTCTCACAACTAGTCTGCCAGTTGCAGTAACCTATTCACTTATGAAATTTGTTCTAAGTGTCCCAATTCCATAAGGAGAGTAATAATGTTAGATAGTTTCATGCTCGGTTTTATGGACGCTCTTACTATTTCAAATATTTTATTTATTATTTTAGGAGTTGGCTTAGGCGTTATTGCAGGTGCAATACCTGGTGTAAATGGCCCAATGGCTATTGCACTTTGTATACCTTTGTCTTATTACATGTCGCCAGTTCCTGCTATATCCTTTCTTGTTGGTCTTAACAAAGGATCTTTCTTTGGTGGGTCAATATCAAGTATATTGCTAAACACTCCTGGCACACCAGAATCAGCGGCTACTTCATGGGATGGCTACCCTCTCACGAAGCAAGGCTTAGGAGAAAAAGCTTTAAGAATAGCCTTATTTTCCTCTGTTACTGGTGACGCTTTTGCAACAATTGTACTTATTCTTGTTGCAGCACCCTTGGCTGTTGTTGCTCTTTATATGGGGCCGCCTGAAATCTTTTCTCTTATTTGCTTAGCAACTACCATTGTTGCAGGACTTGGAACAAGCTCAATAGCAAAAGGACTTATTGCGACTTTTTTAGGCGTAATTGTTGCAACTGTAGGCACAGAGCCAGTTTCAGCCTTACCAAGACTCACTTTCGACTTATTTGAATTAGAACAAGGAATAGCTTTAATTCCAATAGGTATTGGTATGCTTGCTTTTTCAGAAATTCTTTCACAATTAGAATTTAAAGTTCAAACGAATTATGAAGAAGAAAATGCCTGTGCTCCTCTTGGTGGACGTGAATCAAAAGTAAGCTTAAAAGAGTATTTATCAACAACAAAAACATTAATACGCTCTTCAATAGCTGGAACAATTGTTGGTGCTTTACCTGGTTTAGGTGCCCCTGTTGCCTCTTTCTTTTCTTACGATAGAGCAAAAAAAGCGTCTAAAAATCCTGAATCCTTTGGTAAGGGAAATATAGAAGGTATAGCCGCATCAGAGGCTGCAAATAGTGCAGTAGTTGCTTCAAGTCTTATTCCTCTATTTACCTTAGGTATTCCAGGTAACGTAGCTGCGGCTTTACTTATAGGCGCTTTTGTTGTTCACGGAATGGTGCCTGGCCCTCTTATGTTTGAGCAAAACGCACAATTTCTTTATT
>CAYJHN010000117.1:0-6257 GCA_964369985.1 uncultured Desulfovibrionaceae bacterium
CCTCATTAAAAATGCATTTTGAAAACACGCAAGCTGAAAACGCAAAAATATCCGAACCTACTAAAATAGCAGAAAAAAAAGCTGAAGAAAAAAAACTTGCACCGCGTATGCAAAATATGTTAGAAAGATTAGCAGACAGGTTAGAAGACCGTGCTTTGCGTGTAAATTAACGCAAAACATGATTAACCATAATCTCTAACAAGGACTAAAAAATGAAAAAAACATATTTGCTTTTGTGTATGATTTCTCTTCTTGCACTTTTGCCTGCATGTACTACTGTTCAAGATTCTCAAGCATGGAAGTCGACAAAGTCATTCTACTATACAAATATCAACAAGCCAGCTACTTTTGACTATATGCCTGCAGAAGAACTCACAGCACCTGAAGACCTTCTTTCAGGTAACTTAATCAAAATTGACACTGAACTAGAAAAATTTCAACATGATTTCGAGCATTTACATATCCCACCTAATTCAGCTCAATTACAGCAATTTTTTGGAAAATTCCCTTGGATTTCAGGTGTAACACTTATTGACAACACTGGTACAGTTACAGGTGCTATTCCAGAATCTTACCATAAAAACATTGATTTTTCACGCTTGCTACAAACTCCGCCTACTCAAAAAGAAAGAGAAATCAGAGTTATGGTACACGAAGACGCACAGGGAGCTGAAATTGTTTTAGGTAGACCAATTTACACACCTGAAGGCGAATTATTTGCAGTATTAAATGTATATTTTGATATGAAAAAACTTCTCACATATCTTAATACATCTACAACAATCTTCGCTCTTGCTGGTAATACTCCTGTATTGTTAGGCGATTACACTTTTGCTCAAACACCTCTTTCACAAATTGACTTTAACGAAGAAATTCAAGATGATACACTAGGGGAAATTTCAACAGCGAGTGGTACTGTTTTTTGGATTAACCGCTACCTCTATCATCAACCACTTATCTTTGCTGTAATTCAACACTAATAATAAGCGATAAAACAAAATAATAAAAGCATACTTTTTATAAGTATGCTTTTTTTTAGCAAAAGACATAATAGAAAGAAGATATCATTCTGCACACAAAATTCATAACTTTTAAAAAAAATTCTCTCACATTTGCTACAAACTTTCTTCGTAAAGACAACACTAAATTCAATTCTATTTTTTAAGGAGGGTGGGGAGTGTGAGGGGAGGGAACCTCATTTTTTATAAAAAAAAGTGGTTCCCTCCCCTCACAAAAAAACTCACTAATGTGCTAGTAGCCAATTTTCAGCTGCGGCAAAATCTACCTTTAATGGAACTGTGAGCTTCATTGCACTTGACATGATGCTTGCCACTTTTTTTGCAGCATTATCAGCATTTTCTTTTGGCACTGTAAGGATAAGTTCGTCATGTACTTGCAGTAAGAGTTTGACATTATAATCTTTAAGCTCTTCATTACTTGAAACATTGAGCATCGCAAGCTTTATAATATCTGCTGCTGAACCTTGAATAAGTGTATTTACAGCTTGCCTTTCTGCTAATGCACGTGCTTGCCCGTTCGGGTTGAATAAATCTGGTAATTGCCTTTTTCGCCCAGCCATAGTGACTACAAATTTATTTTGCTTTGCCTCTTCTAATGCCCCGTCATAAAAAGATTTAATTCCCTTAAATCTTTCAAAATACATTTCTATAAAGGCTTGTGCTTCCTTTGTGCTGACTTTAATATCTTGTGCTAACTTTCTTGCACCCATACCGTATAACAAGCCGAAATTAATGGTTTTTGCAGCTTGCCTTTGCTCGAGAGTGACATCTGCTAAACCTACATTATTAAGTAAAGCCGCAGTAGATTTGTGAATATCCTCATCTTTTTGAAATGCTTCAATAAGAGCAGGCTCTTGTGAATAATGTGCAAGTACGCGTAATTCAATTTGCGAATAATCTGCTGAAATCAAGAGTTTACCTTGTTCGGCAACAAAACATGATCTCATTCTTTGCCCAACTTTTCCACGAATCGGGATATTTTGTAGATTAGGATTAGAGGAAGAAAGCCTGCCTGTTGCTGTTGCCATATGATTGAAAGAGGTATGCAGTCTGCCTGTGCTATCTAATAACTTTGGTAATGGTTCTAAATAGGTAGAGCGTAATTTCTCTAATTTTCTGTATTCAAGCAATGTATCTATGATGGGATGCATTCCGCTTAATTTTTCTAAAGTATCTTGCGAGGTTGACGACTGCCCGCCCTTTGTTTTGCCTGCAGTAGGAAGTTTAAGCGTATTGTATAAAATATCGCCTGTTTGCTGTGCTGAACGTATGTTAAATTCTTTACCAGCTTGAGCGTATATTTCACTTGTCATGCTTTCCAAGTCTTTTTGCACTTCAAATAAAAAAGCATGCACTGCTTTTGTGTCTAATTCTATACCTTCTTTTTCCATTTCCACCAAGATAGGTATGAGTTTTAATTCAATTTTTTCATAGAGGTCTACTAAGTTTTCTTCTACTAAACAAGCAAGATAAAAATCTTTTAATGCAAGTGCTAAACTTGCTGGACTTGTAAATGGAATGTGAGCTGTTTTATCTCTGAATCTTCCAGAAATTTTGCCCCATGAATAATCTCTTTGTTCGGAATTAAGTAGATAAGAAATAAGCGATAAGTCGTATATTTTTGTATTGATTTTTTTGAGCCAATTGTAATTTTCGCTTAATAAATATTTGTAATCAACGCAAACTACTTCTTCAAAAGAATGTATAAATTCAAAAAGTTCTGCACTATCCCCTTCAAATTTATATTCTTTATCGCCAAAGGCAAGGTAAAAAGCTTGTGTATTTCTTTGAATAAAAGAAGATGGTATGATAGCAAGAATTTTGTCGTCAGCACTTTTTCCTGCGTCTTTAAGTGATGTGAGCATGGGCACACTTTCTTCTTGCGTATTAGTGTCAAACATATCAAAAAGACTCATTTGCTGAGAAGACTTTGCTGTACTTTTCACAGTATTTTTTTCGCTTTTATTATCTTGAAGATCATTTGTATTTTGATTACTTGCTTCACTTGCCAGACTTGCAACACTTTTTGCAGAACTTTGCTTACTTGAATTTAATATTTCTTGCGAAGTGTAGGTATTTTCTTTAATTTTCAAAATACCTTTATTTGTGAGTGTGGTTAACTCTTTAATAAGTGAATTCATTTCGTAGACACGGAAAAATTCAACACAGGCATTATAGTCAATTTCTTTGAGCTTTAAATCATCAAGAACAATATTTTCACAACATTTTGTGCTCAAAGTAGTAAGCTCTCTATACATAAACATAGCTTCAAGGCTATTTTCAAATTTTGCTTGTAATTTTATAGGCATATCAGAAAAATTGTCTCTAATAGCTTCTAAATTTGGGAAGTCGTGGAATATTTTTTCAGCTGTTTTTGGGCCAATACCCTGCACACCAGGAATATTATCCGAACTATCGCCTATAACTGCTTGAATGTCAGGCCATTGCTCTGGCTCAAAACCAGTGTCAGCCCTAAATGAATCAAGCGTGATGATTTTTGCTTCTTTATTTGAAGGCTCCCACATGCTTACATTTGAATGTAAACACTGCCTTAAATCCTTGTCTATACCCACTATAACAACGTGATTTGTTTCTCTATTTTTTTTTGGCAAGCGAGGCAATACAATCATCTGCTTCGCAATTATCTGAAATTTCGCAAAAAATTCCAAGATGTTTAACAAGCTCTTCAATAGGGGCAAATTGCATGACTAATTCTTCTGGTGTAACAGAACGGTTAGCCTTGTATAGAGGAAAGATTTCGTGTCTGAAATTTTTACCCTTACCGTCTTTGATAAATCCAAAAAATTCAGGCTGTTCTTCGCGTAAAATTTTTAGCAACACTCTTGCCACACTATATAAAGCACCTACGGGAAAACCATCAACGCGTGTCATCTTCATATTCCCGTAAAAACCTTTGAAGATAAAAGCAGAAGCGTCCATAAGATAAAGAGGTACGCCATTCATTTTAAGATTGTCTTTAAGTGCCATATATATATTCCTTTTTATGAGATACTCTCTCATAATTGCAAAAGTGTTTACCTTTATTCTCTCTATACCTTTTAACGAAAAACAGACTACACAGCAAGAAGAATCTTACTTCTCTATAAAGCGCAAATAAAGAGATTAAAGTGTGATTTTTTCACCAAATCGTAAATAAAGAAAATACCACCTTGCTTTTTTTCAATTATTCACATAAAAGGGTAAAAAGGACGTAAAAACCTTAGATTTTATTATAAATAGGTAGTTATTATGAAAAGAAATATATATTTAAAAACACTTGAAATCCCAGAAACTTTAACATTAGCTAAGAATAGTTTTGATAATTCAAACTACCTAAAAACTGAAGTAATTCCATCACATAAAGCTTTACACAGAGTTTTGGCAAAAGCAGTGCAAGCACAACATTCCTCTCCGCCATACCATTGTGCGGCTATGGACGGCTTTGCTGTTTTGGCTGAATCAACTTTTACAGCAAGAGAAAATCAGCCTTTATTTTTAGAATTAGACAAAGAATGCCAAGCAGTTAACACAGGCAATCCATTAAAAAACGATTTTAATGCTGTAGTTATGATTGAGCATGTTGTTCAAAAGGAAGGAGAAAATGGTATCTACATAGAAAATCCAGTCTTTCCTTACCAACATGTACGCAGAATAGGCGAGGACATTGTTGCTACAGAACTGCTTTTTCCACAAAACACCTTTGTTAAAGCTTGGGATATAGGTGCTTTGCTTTCAGCTGGCATTTGGGACATTGAAGTATATAAAAAATTCAAGGTTTGCGTTATTCCAAGCGGTGATGAAATTCTTGACTTTATGGATAAGCCAAGTCCGAAAGCTGGCGAAGTTATTGAATCAAATTCACAACTTATTGCTGCCCTTTTACAAGAAATTGGCTGTGAAGTAACAAGAAACGCTCCAGTAAAAGACAATGAAGAATCTCTCACAAATGCTTTAGAAAATGCATTAAATAACAAATATGACTGTGTTATTTTCTGTGCTGGCTCATCAGCAGGTTCAAAGGACTACACAAGAAAGGTAATTGAAAATAAAGGCGAGATTTTAGTACATGGCATTGCTGCAATGCCTGGTAAACCCTCACTTTTAGGAAAATGCGAAAATAAACTTGTTGTGGGAGCACCTGGCTATCCTGTTTCAACTCTTGTATGTATTGAAGAGCTTGTTATTCCACTTATTTCTTGGCTATCACATAAAGAAATTCCATTAAAGCAAGATATTGAAGTAGAACTCACAAAGAATACTGTTTCAAAACTTGGTACAGAAGAATTTGTTCGACTTGCAGTTGGAAAAGTAGAAGACAGACTAGTGGCAACTCCTCTTTCACGCGGTGCTGGCAATATAACTACAGTTTGCCGTTCGCAAGCCTATACAACAATTCCTTTGCAAACAGAAGGAGTTAAGGCTGGGCAAAAAATGAAAGCAAAACTCACTACGCATAAAAACCTGCTTGACAAAACACTCGTCTGCGTTGGCAGTCACGACAATGTACTTGACTTGCTACATGATGAATTAATGCAAGAAAATTATAGTTTTACTTCTTCACATCTTGGAAGTAGTGGCGGAATTACAGCTTTAAAAAATAAAGCCTGTCATTTTGCAGGCATGCATTTATTTGACCCTATTAGCAATAGTTTCAACTTTCCTTTCCTTAAAGAAATGCTACCAGATCACGATCTTACAGTGATAAACTTAGTTCTACGTCATCAAGGTTTGATAGTTGCTAAATCTAACCCACTGAATATACAAGGTATTGAAGATTTAAAAAGAGTAAGATTTGTAAATAGACAAAAAGGTTCAGGCACACGCATACTTTTTGACTACAAATTGCAAGAAAGCAATATAAAATCAAACGAAATAAATGGTTACGGCAAAGAAGAATTTACACACATGGCAGTTGCGGCAAATGTGCTCACAAATACAGTCGATTGTGGTATGGGTATACAAGCTGCTGCAAAAGCGTTAAATCTTGATTTTATCCCTCTTGCACTTGAAAGATATGATATTGTAATTCCAACTGCTTACATGCAAGATCACCGCATACAAAAAGCACTTGAAATCATAAGAAAACCATCTTTTATTGAAAGAATACAAGCTCTTGGTGGCTATGAAACTGATTTCACTGGCCAAATAATGACAAGCTAGGATTGTTGTTTTGATAACTTGAGAGGGGGGGGCCAGGCGTTTGTGATCAAAAGACAAGATTTGACACCCGCACACGCG
>CAYJHN010000118.1:0-6251 GCA_964369985.1 uncultured Desulfovibrionaceae bacterium
ATTCATCTTCAATTTCTGAAAGCACTTCTTCTTCAATAGCTCTTTCAACTTGGTTAAGAATTTCTGAAACAGCTGTAACACCGCCAACTTTCTTACCTTCTTTACCACCCATCGCAATAAGTTGTGATTGCAATACTCTATCAACTTCAAGGAGCATTTCTTCTGGCACAGTTTCAAGCTCAGCTAAACGCATTAAAACTTCTGCCCTTACACCCTCAGGCAACATGGTGAGCAATTGTGCGCCTTGATCTGCTTGCAAGTGTCCTAATATCAGAGCAAGTGTTTGAGGATGCTCGTTTCTAAGGAGCTGAGCAAGTATTCTTGGGCTTACGTTTTCTAATTCTCTAAATGGTACTGGGCCAGATTCCATATTGAGCGAATCCATGATATACTTTGCTGTGTCGCCGTCTAAGTTTTTCAAGAGCATACGCTTTAATGGCTCTTGCCCGCCCATGATAGAATCTTGCGTGCCTACAAGCTCAGAGTGAAATTCACGCAACACTTCTTCTACCACTTCTTTTGGAACTGGTTCTAATTCAAAAATAACTTTAGATATGGCGGTTATTTCTTTTCTATCCATACGCTTAAAGATTTCAGAGATAAATTTATCTCCAAGTGCAAGTAAAAGAACTGCTGTTTTTTGAATTCCTGATAATTCCATTGAAATACCCTTTTTGAAATAACCAAATAGCCTGTCAGGCAACTGACACATAAGAAAAGCATCTAACTATTCGATTTTATTTATATTATATATAAATCTAACTTATTTATAAATTATTACATTAACCTAGCATGAATTATGCAAAAAGCTTGCCAAGCAATTAGCAAGCTATTTTATTTGTGTTTCTTTATAGATTTTACCTTTCTATGTTTATTGTAAAACAAAAGAATTTCTTTTCAAAATTTTCTCAATTTTGCTTTTATACAAGGCATGAACTTTTTTTTGCGAAGGAGTGTACAAAAAAGCGTACATGACTGAGCAAAACAAAAATTAACTGAATCGGATTTATTTTGTTTTTATACAAGGCATAGACATTTTTTTATGAATGGAGTGGGCTTAAAGGCCCATGACTGAATAAAAAAATGGCTATAACGCCGTAGAAAAGCAAAAGAAATTCGATTCCCTAGAAAGGCATGTCGTCAAGCGCCGAAGCCTCACTAGGAAAAGGCGAACCGTAATCATCGTCAGACATATTATTATTGTTATTATTATTTTGTCTAGGTGCGTTTTGGCGTGGTTGCTGTTGCTGATAACCATCATCGTAGCCGCTATTTTCACCTTTTTTATCTAAAAATTGCACTGTTCTTGCATTTATAGATGTGATATATCTATCGTTTCCATTTTTATCTTGGTATTTACGAGTTTGGATAGCACCTTCAAGGTAAACAAGCGAACCCTTACGAATGTATGAATTACACACTTCTGCCATCTTGCCAAAAACAGAAATGTTATGCCATTCTGTTCTGTCTTGTCTATTGCCTTCTCTATCTCTACCGTATTCGCTTGTAGCAAGAGTAAAATTCACCATTGGATCGCCTGAAGAAGTGTATTTCATTTCAGGATCTTTGCCTAATCTACCGATTAACTGTACTTTATTCAACATTATATTCACCTTTAAGGATTAATTTTTTTCTTTCTTTGTTTTCTTGCAGATTTTTTTCAACAGCTTTAAGCATTTCTTCTATTTTATAGGTAAGCTCATTTGCTTTATGTGGCTCCCAATTCAAAACATCTTGCTCTAACTCTTTTTTCATCTCACATAAAACAAGCCAATCATCTGCAATAATGGACTTTATTTCTTCTTTTATATTTCCAAATTCTAACACATCTTGCAAGCTTGAAATAAGTTCTAAAACACCATAACTTTGTGATGCTCTAATATACTTATCGTCTTTATGCCATGCAAGTGCGTGTAAACATGGAAAAAATTTCTTTACATCTTCTTCATTATAGGTAGAAGCGTTTAGGCGTATATAAAGAATATTTCCCATAACTATTTTATTTCCTTATACTAAAGCAAAGCTAAAACTTTGGATTCATAACTAAAGAGGACATGCTTTCGCCAGTTGCGTGCACATCTTCTTCTTGTTCTTCTTTGTTTTTTTTCATCTGTGCTTTATGTTTTGCAATTTCGTATTTTTGCAACTTAAGTATAAAGACATCAAGTTTCTTTTCTTGCACTCGTGTGAGGTTTTGATAAAGACAACCCGTGAAATGGTTTTCCTTATCAGCACGCACAACGAGAGCTTCAAGGTTAGAAATAAAAACTTTATTATTAATAAGTAGTGATAAATACACCACTTGCCCAGCACTTACATCAGCCTCCCCAATAAAGGCAATCCCCGCAGAACTCACATTATCAACGGTATACACAGTATTACCCGATTCAAGTTTTACTGTCATGCCAGGATAAGTAATTCTATAACTCATGCGTGGATTATTAGTATTTACTTCATAATGAAAATCTAAATCTGACACTCTTTGCCTCCATAAACCTATTGTTTTGTAGACTCTTTTTCCAAAACAAATTCAACACGTCTATTTTTTGCTTTATGCTCTTCAGTATCGTTTGGAAAAAGCGGCTCAAGTTCGCCTAAACCTGTTGCTGTTATTCTGTGAGTTTCTACACCTGAATTGAGGTAAAATCTCAGAATATTAACAGCTCTTAATGCTGAAAGTTCCCAGTTATCGTGAAAACGAGCATCCGCTGGAACAGGACTATTATCTGAATAGCCCTTAATATTGATATTTTGATCTCTTTTATTATGAAAGATTTGAAGCAAAGCATAAAGTGCTTTTTCCGCTTCAACTGACAATAATTCACTGCCCTTTCTAAAAAGAACTTCGTTAGGAATTCTTAAAATAATCTTACCTTCATCTAAAACAGCATTAATTGTTTTATCAAGATTTTGCTGAGCTAAAAAGGAACGTATTTGGTTAAAATTTTGCCTTTGAGCTTCAAGCATTGCTTCGTAAGATTCCACTGCCGCACTTATAGATTGCGAATCAGCTTCTTGCGTTTCTACTGACTTCACATTTTCCATTTGGTCACCACCAAAAGAATCTCGTACAGACGAAAATGTAGCGTAAAACTTCTTTGCATCAACTGAAGACATCGAATAAAGCAACACAAAGAAAGTCATCAAAAGAGTAGCAAGGTCAGCAAAGGTGGCCATCCACGATTCGTCTACTCCACCGCCTTCGTCTTCTTCTTGTAAATCTGCCATATGATATCCTTAGCAAAAGCTAATTTAAATAAAGAATTAATCTCTTTGTTTTTCAGCCTATAAACTAGTTTCTTTTCTACTTCTTGTCACCAGAATCACGTTGACTTGGCGGCAAGTAAGAAGAAAGTTTTTCGTAAACAAAACGTGGGTTATTATTATCTAGGATAGACTTTGCACCTTCAAAGATAATATGCAATGTTACTTCTTCTTGTACAGAACGAGCACGCAATTTTGATGCAAATGGGTTAAATACGAGGTTTGCAAATAAAGCACCATAAAAAGTTGTGAGCAAGGCAATAGCCATAGCAGGGCCAATAGCAGCAGCATCACTCAAGTTTGCAAGCATTTGCACCAAACCAACAAGAGTTCCAACCATTCCCATAGCAGGACAAGCTCCACCAAGTTTTTCCATGATAGAAATATGGATACCATGTCTTTTTTTCATTGAAGA
This sequence comes from uncultured Desulfovibrionaceae bacterium, assembly GCA_964369985.1. Lineage (GTDB taxonomy): Bacteria > Desulfobacterota > Desulfovibrionia > Desulfovibrionales > Desulfovibrionaceae > CAYJAZ01. Next base: position 3,680 of record CAYJHN010000118.1, read on the forward strand.
AATCTCAATCATAAGAGTATCTTGAATGAGGCCTGGTTCTGCGGAGTCTGCAATAAGCTGAGTAGCTTTTTTTAACAATGGATTATCTGTTTGCAAACGCTCCAAAGCTAAAAGCCCTTCACGACGTGAAATCTCGGCAACCTTGACCATTGTATCAATAACTTCTTTTGGATCTACTTTCTTTGTAATAAAGGTTTTACTCACTGCTTTAAAAGCAGAAATAACTTGATCAAGTGGAAATGAAATTAAAACAGAAGAAATAGATCCACCCAAAACAATCATCAAAGAAGGAATATCTATAAAGCCACCTGGCTTTGGCCCCATTAAAATAGAAGAACCTACTAGTCCAAAACCGGCTATAATCCCAATAAGGGTAGCTAAATCCATAGCTTAGACCTCAAATTAATATTTTTGTGTTTTACTTGACTTATATACTAAATAAGAGCTATTTTCGTCCTGACGAAAGTGCTTATTTAACATTAACAGTTTCAGTAATGAATATACTGTATTTTTTTTATTTCGTCTACTTTTTTATAAGCATATTTAACCATTAATTTAAGGATACTACATTGAGCACACTAGTAAGAAACGAAAAAATACGTAACATAGCTATTATTGCACACGTTGATCACGGAAAAACAACTTTAGTTGATGCTATGTTTAGACAAAGTGGCATTTACAGAGAAGATCAAAGCGGTGACGACAGAGTCATGGATAAGATGGATCTTGAAAGAGAAAGAGGTATCACTATTGCTGCGAAAAACTGTGCTGTTACTCGTGGCGATGTGCGTATCAATATCATTGACACTCCAGGCCACGCCGACTTTGGCGGTGAAGTTGAGCGTGCTCTTTCTATGGTAGATGGCGTTATCTTGCTTTGCGACGCATCAGAAGGCCCTCTTCCACAAACTCGTTTTGTGCTAAAGAAAACCCTTGATCTCAACTTGCCTGTTATTGTTGTTGTAAATAAAATCGACAGAAAAGACGCACGTATAGAAGAAGTACTCAACGAAGTTTATGACCTCTTCATCGACCTTGACGCAACTGACGAACAAGTTGAATTTCCAGTGCTTTACGCTATCGGTAGAGATGGCGTTGCAATGAAAAATAAAGAAGACGAACAAGTAAACCTTGATCCGCTTTTTGACGAAATACTCAAAACAATTCCTGGGCCATCATACGACCCAAGCGAACCATTCCAAATGCTTGTAGCTGACCTTGATTATTCTGACTATTTAGGCAGACTTGCTGTTGGCAGAGTAAGACATGGTGTTGCACGTACAAAAGAAAGTCTTGTTTGTATAGGCGAAGACGGAAATCCAAGAGCATTAAAAGCAACTAAAATTCAAATATACTCAGGCCTTAGCTTAGCAGATGTTGAAGAAGCACAAGCTGGTGACATCATTGTTATGGCAGGTATTGAAGACGCAACTATTGGCGACACTATCTGCACAAAAGAAAACCCGCGTGTTATCAAAAGAATTATCGTTGACGAACCAACTGTTGCTATGCGATTTGGTATCAACACTTCACCTCTTGCAGGACGTGAAGGAAAGATTGTACAATCTCGTAAAATTCGCGAAAGACTCGACAAAGAAATGCTCACAAACGTAGCTATCAAAGTTGAAGATTCAGCTGAAAAAGAAACTTTCATTGTAAAAGGCCGTGGCGAGTTTCAAATGGCTATATTAGTTGAAACTATGCGTCGTGAAGGCTTTGAACTCACAGTAGGCAGACCGCAAGTTATTATGCGTGAAGAAAATGGCAAAATTTTTGAGCCAATCGAAGAATTACACGTTGACTGTGACGAAATGTTCATGGGTATTGTCACAGAAAAAGTTTCTATCAGAAAAGGCCGTATGACAACTTGTATTAATAATGGAACAGGCCGTGTGCGCCTTACTTATTCTGTGCCAGCTCGTGCGCTTATAGGCTATCGTGACGAATTCCTTACCGACACTAAAGGAACAGGTATCATGAACTCATCATTTGCTGGTTACGAAGAACATAGAGGTGATTTCTCATCACGTCTTACAGGTTCATTAGTTGCAGACAGAGCAGGCGATGCAGTTGCTTACGGCCTATACAATCTCGAGCCACGTGGCGAACTTTTTGTTGTACCAGGTGAGCCGCTTTACGAAGGACGTATCATCGGCGAGCACAACAGAGAAAACGATATCGACGTCAACGGTTCAAAAGAAAAGAAACTCACAAATATGCGTGCTTCAGGTAAGGACGAAAACGTGCAACTCACTCCAGTGCGTCCAATGACACTAGAGCGTGCTCTGCATTTCGTAAAAGACGACGAATGCGTAGAAGTAACTCCACTTTCAATTCGTTTGCGTAAAACAGAACTCTCCGCCCAAACAAGACACCAAATGGGCGGCAAAAAGAAAAAGTAAGTTTTTATATTTTTATATAAAGAGATAGATTTTCGAGAGGGGGAAACCATGCTTTTGTGAACAAAAGCAAGGTTTCCCCCTCTCGAGCTCTCTCCCTTCCTTACAAAAAACTTTTTAATTCACCGCATTTAATGTGAGTATTTCCAAAATTACAGCAGCGGTGTTAGTAA
>CAYJHN010000119.1:0-2325 GCA_964369985.1 uncultured Desulfovibrionaceae bacterium
GAACTTACAGTAAATGGCAAACCATTAGGTGAAGTAGAAGTAACTGAAGACATGCTTAACAATGGTTACATTGTAAAAGTAGATCGTCCAGCAGAAAATACAGATTTAGAAGTATCTGCAACAGTAAAAGACGCAGCTGGTAACACTGCAACTGATACTGACTCAGCAATAGTTGATACAACTTTTGGTCCTGGTGTGCACGATAACGATGTAACAGTTGAAATTGTGACTGATACAAATAACGATGGTTCAATCAACGAAGAAGAACTTAATGATTCTGATACTGTTGAAGTAAAAGTTACATTAGGTGACGATGTTTCAGTTGGTGATCGACTTGTTATAAGAGACACTCTTACTAATGATATTATTTACGATGAAGTTGTATCACAAGATGATCTTGATAAAGGTGTAACTTTAACAAGACCTGCTGTTGAAGGTACAACAGTTGATGTTACTGCTACAGTGACTGATAGTGAAGGCAATACTGCTCAAGATCAAGATGATGCAACAATTGAAAACTCAACTACAGTAGTAATTGATCCAGATAAATCAAGTAATACTGTTACAACAGATGATACTGGCCTCAGAGAAGATTCTGATGGTTCACATACAACAACAGGTAAAGTAGTATTTACTTCTGTTGATTCAATGAATAATGGTATTATCACTATTGCTGGTAAAGTATATAATGTAAGCCTTGAAGGTAGCGACTTTGTTCTCACACCTCAAAACGCCGATGCAGCAACATCTGATAATGGCTTTGGTGTTATCACTAACCCAACATTGACTCAAAATGCCGATGGTTCATATACATTAGAATATAACTTTACTCAAACTGATAATTATGAACACACTAATGGTGGACCTAATAGTCATGACCAATCTGCAGAAAACGCAGATTCATTTGATATTACAATTCAAGATGGTGACGAAGCTGCAAGCAATGTGCAAACAGGCAATATTACAGTAAACGTAACTATCAAGGACGATGGCCCAGAATTATCTTCTGTAAATGATGCTGCTGATGGCTATGATGATCCAACTCAAGTTGGTAATGTAATAATTACAACAGAAGTAATTGATACAGATTGGTCAACAGGAAAACCACTTCTAAAACCTGGCGTAGCAAAAGAGGTTGAGGTTGATGCTCTTTATGAAGCAAACGCAAAAGAAGCAAGTGCTGAATTTGGCGTAACTGAAGGCAAACTAGATATTCAATCTGGTGACGGCGCTACAGTTTCAATGATTATTAAGCCAAACAATCTTGGTACAACACAGATGATTAGCATTGATGATGTTCCATATACAATATCATCTAAAGCTTTCATAGATGAAGTAACAGGCGAAACTTACTATGTGATAGGCGAAGTTGATGGTGAACCTCATGGTGAAAAATTAGGTGACGATCCAAGAGACTTTAGTAATGTGTTTGTAAAAGTATATTACAATTCTGAAACTGCCGAATGGCGATTTGAACAATACGAATCTTTCGAAGAAAACATTATATTAGAATTTACAGCTACAGATTCTGATGGCGATACAACAAAATATGATGTTGCGGTTCAAGGCTCAACAGAAGGCTTTACAACACCAGAACCTCCATTTGTTGGAACTGATGGTGTAGATGATGTTCAGTATTTAGGTGATGCTTTTGGTACTGTTTATATGCCAACTGTAAACTTTGAAGGAAGTGCTATTGTAGGCACAGTTGAATATGATAAAATTGGTGGACTTGATATTGATACAGGTGCAGGCAATGATAATGTCTACTTCGGCGAAGGTTCTGATAATATCTGGTTAGGTGAAAGTTCAGCACCAGGAATCACTCCTAATGCAAGCCAAGCTGAAGTAGTTCAAGATTACCTTGAACAATTCATGGAAGGTCAAGACTTCAATGTATACAATGGGACTGAAGATGGAGATCTTACATTCCAGAATATTGATCACTTAGACACAGCACACGGTGGTGGTGGTAATGACCATATCTACGGCGAAGAAGGTTCTGATATAATCTTCGGTGGTTCAGGTGATGACTACATTGATGGTGGTGCTGATAACGACGCTCTTCGTGGTGGTACTGGTAATGACACTATTTATGGTGGCTCAGGTGATGACCTTATCAATGGTGGCGCAGGTGATAACTATCTTGTAGGTGGCGAGGGTAATGATACATTCGTCTTTACAGAAGATAGCATTGGTTCAAATGATACTATTGCAGATCTAAGTACTGGTGATATGTTAGATTTAAGTGCTTTCAAAGACTATAATATGACAGCATCTGGTGATACGCTCACACTTACAGATGGTGATAAATCACTTACAATC
>CAYJHN010000119.1:2335-3477 GCA_964369985.1 uncultured Desulfovibrionaceae bacterium
ATATAACATTATAAATAATTAAAAAAAGTCACGGTGCTTATGCCCCGTGCCTTTTTTATATATTTAATAAACAGATAAGAAAAAACAAAGAAGAGGTTTCTTTTCTAATATATTGAAAAGGTTATATAAAATCTTTCATTGTTTTTTCTCTACTTTGTGGTATACATTTATTTGATTAAAAAGAATTAAAATTAAATTGTGAGGAAAGTATGTTATTGGCATTAGCTTCTTTAGTTGTTGGATTAGCACTGCTTGTTTGGAGTGCAGATCGTTTTGTTGATGGAGCTGCTTCTACAGCAAAGTATATTGGTATTTCACCGCTTATTATTGGTATGGTGATAGTTGGTTTTGGTACATCTGCTCCTGAAATGCTTGTTTCAGCACTTGCTGCTGTAAATGGTAATAGTGGTATTGCTCTTGGCAATGCATATGGTTCAAATATAGCAAATATTGCTCTTATACTTGGTGTTTCTGCATTAATTGCACCTATAGCAGTTAATGGTAAAGTTTTGAAAAAAGAATTGCCAGTTTTGCTCGCTGTGACTGCTATTTCATTTATCTTACTTTATGATTTAGATGTTTCACGACTTGATGCATTTATATTACTTGCTGTTTTCTTTGCTATTATGGGTAATACAATATATAAAGGTATGAAAGCAAAAAATACTGTGTCAAAAACAAAAAAAAATATTGAAGATGAAAGTATTGCACATGAAAATTTAGAAGAAGACGAAGAAGAAATTGATTTAAAAAAATCTATTTTCTGGCTTGTTATAGGTTTAGCAATTCTTATAGTTAGTTCACGTATGCTTGTATGGGGAGCAGTTGAAATTGCAAAAATGTTTAATGTAAGTGATGTAATTATTGGTTTAACTGTGGTTGCTGTAGGCACTTCATTACCTGAATTAGCCTCTTCTGTTGCTGCTGCAAAGAAGAATGAGCACGATATTGCTTTAGGTAATGTATTAGGCTCTAACTTATTCAATACATTAGCAGTTGTTGGTATTGCTGGTTCTATAAATCCATTTGAAGTACCACAAGAAATACTTACGCGTGATATGTCAATAATGACCTTACTTACTCTTTCTCTTTTTGTTTTCTCTTATGCAGCAAAAGGAAAAACAGGCTATATTACAAGATTT
>CAYJHN010000119.1:3487-6230 GCA_964369985.1 uncultured Desulfovibrionaceae bacterium
ATATAGTTCAATTTTATTTAACTATTTTAGAAGGAATTTATGATGAATGTTTATTTGCAAAAAAAATATAATACTCGTTTTGGATTAATTGCATTTTTGTTGTTTGTGTCATTCTTCTTTTCTTCTTTCTTACAAGTAGAATACGCCCAAGCAAGAATAGAAAATCTTCAAGCCGCTAAAACATTAGAGCTTATTAAATCTAATCCGCTGAAATATAAAATCCTTGATGTGAGAACAGAAAAAGAATTTAATAGTGGCGCTTTAATAGATGCTGTTAATATCGATGTTCTTACACCGTCTTTTGCAAAGGAAATTTCAAAGCTAGATAAAAATGAACATTACATAGTGTATTGCAGATCAGGTGTGCGTAGTTTAAAGGCTATTAAAATAATGAAAGAGCTTGGCTTTAATAATATAGTAAATGTAGAAGAAGGCTATAATGGGTTAAAAAAACTATTATACAAATAATGAGTATAAGCAGTTCAATTATTAAAGAAAACTAATTTATTAAATATAGATAAAAAAAGCATAGTTCGAAAGAACTATGCTTTTATAGTATAATTGTCCTAAAATTGTCCAAGTTTTAGGGCAATCTTAAAGGTTTAATCATCAAAACGTTTTATAGGTAAATGACAAGCACCTCGTCCTGTTCTTGCTGTGAAGTCTTGGTGATAGTCTTCAGCAGCGAAAAAAGCAGGAGCTGGAAGAATTTCAGTTACAACATTATATTTTTTATCAATAAGTATTTGTTTAAGTTTTTGTGCTACTTCCTCTTGTTGCTTATTTGAGAAGAAGATAACACTTCTATATTGTGTACCAAAATCTGGGCCTTGTCGGTTTAGTTGAGTAGGATCATGGATTTCAAAGAAGAATTTTGCTAAAGTTTCATAGGAAACCTTAGTTGGATTATAAACAACTTTTACTACTTCTGCATGGCCAGTGTCACCTTTAGTTACTTGATCATAAGTTGGGAATATAGTTGTTCCGCCCATATAACCTGAAACAACATCAAGTACACCATCTATCTTTGAAAACCCATCTTCAACTCCCCAGAAGCAGCCGCCCCCAAAAAAAGCTGTTGCAGGGTAAACTAAAGTTTGATCTTCTATAGGCATAAACTTCATAGATAAAGAGTTTACACAATGACGTGTATTTTTTTCTGTAAAACCTTCACCTTCAAAAACATGCCCTAAATGGCCACCGCAGTTTGAGCATAAAATTTCTGTTCTATGCCCATCTTTGTCTGGAATTCTAAGAACTGCACCAGGTATTGCATCATCAAAGCTTGGCCAACCACAACGTGAGTCAAATTTATCTTTTGAAAGATAAAGAGGAGTATCGCATTGGCGACATGTATATATTCCATAGGCTTTGTTTTCATTGTATTCGCCTGAATATGGCATTTCTGTGCCTTTTTCGAGTATTATTCTAGCTTCTTCTGGACTCAATTCATTCAGCTTCATATTTCTTCCTTTTCCGATTTTGTTCATTTGTGCATTAATCTCTTGTGCATTATAAGCTATCGAATTGCTATTTAATGGATTTACTGCTACAGCTTCATTATACAGTGAAAGTAATGCATAAGATGCCATAACAAAAAGTGTGCATACTATAAAAAATTTATAATAAGGTTTCATATAATCTCCCTTCACACCAGTCCTAATTTATTCTTCTTATTAAATAGTAATCATTTCTGATAAGGTCAATACCTGTATAGAAAATTAAAGACATGTGAAAATTTATATAAATGAAAATATTTATGGGATTTTATTGTGCACAATAAACAAAAAGCTAAAATTCATGTTAATATAATGAATTATGCAGCCAAGATTTCTTTTTCTATACCAAGAAGTAAAGTTAATAATTCATTTTCGCTTGGAAATTTTTCGCTAGTAGTGGACTTTATAATACCATTACTTTTTGCTTCGATATTCCAAAAACCATTTTTTCTTGTAAGAGAAATTTTTAAAGAATGTTGTTCTTTGATCATATTTGCTAATGCCATTTCTTACTCCTTATATTTAGCTTGACTAAAGTATGTAAAAGATGTACTTTTTATTTAGAAAAGTTGTGTATTTTCTAATTAATTTATTTAGAAAATTTTGACTTGACTTTTTTGTAGAAGTTGTTAATTAAAAAGTAGAACATGTTCAACTTTTTGTCAAGACAAAAAATAGTGTTTTATCAAATTTATTTTGATTTATGTTTTTTCTGTTTTCTAAATCGTTGAAATTCTAACCTAAAGTGAGATTGAATATGAGTTTTGGATTAAGATTAAAAGAGGAAAGGAAAAAAAAGAAAATGACACAAGAAGAGCTTGCTAAAGCAACTTCTTTACATAAAACATCACTTTTATCTTATGAAAAGGAAACGGTTTCACCTCCAGCTTCTTTTTTAGAAAAACTTGTCGCTCTTGGATTTGATGTAAATTATATTATTTCAGGTATAAAGAACGAAGCTTTAGAACTAGTTAAAAATAGTAATATTTCAGAAAAAAAAGAAATAATTAATAATGAAGCATACGTGTATATACCATTAGTTGATGCCGTTCTTTGTGCTGGTCATGGAAGCTTAGAAACTGAAGACAATGTTATTGATACAATTCCTTTTCCTCGCTCTTTTATACAGTCAAAAGGTAATCCTAATAATATGGTTTTATTTAGAGTTTCTGGTGATTCTATGTCTCCAACCATACACGATAAAGATATGGTGCTTATTGACGAATCAAAGAAGAACTTAGAAA
>CAYJHN010000120.1:0-6027 GCA_964369985.1 uncultured Desulfovibrionaceae bacterium
AAAAGAAGACAGCAATATAAACTTTGCAGGCGTTAAATCAATAAGAACAGACTCTGACTTAGTACGTTATAAATAGATTAGTTTTAGATTTAATTTTGCTTGTTTAAATTCCAATTATAATCTAACCAGTCTATTTTATAATAAAATGGTAAATTATTCACATACTTTCTTACAAAAACCTCAACAGAATCAAAATCTTCCTTATACCACTTTAATATAGACGATAGATACAATGTTTTGTTTTTATCGTCTATTTTTAAACCTTTTGACTTTTTGTTTTGCTTTGTAGAAGTAGAATTGAAAAATATTTTTCCTTGATCATCAAGTTGCTGAGAAAGTTTCTCTGCTCTATAGGCTTCACTGCGAAGAGGAGGACAACTAATAGCCGCACAAACAAGTGCTAAATGTATTCTAGGTTCTTTATAGTCAACACGGATAATATCGTGTTCAATAGTATCTAAAGTTACATTTTCTCCAAAAAGAGGAACAATTTTTAAGCTCCATGGACTTTTGAAAAGTGAGCCAATATCTTTTATAGAATCAACAGGATAGTTATCAATAATTAATTTTAATGTTTGCGCATTATATAAATTAATAAGGTAAGCAAGCTGCATGTCTTTATTCCATGCATTAAATTCTTGCTTACCTATTTTTGACATTGAAGTGAGAAAATCATCAAGTGGTTTTCTGTTGTTTTTTAGTGATTTATAGTCAACTAAACCATTTGAAACATATTTATTAAGAATAAAATCGTAATCTGAGTAGAGGTCTTTTGCATTTGCTAATTCAACATTTGATAGAGTAAAATTAAAGCTTAATAAAATAAAAAACTAAATAATATTCAATTTGATTTTCTACACGAATTTTTTTGATATAATCTTCAAATCTATTTTCAGTAAAGATATTAAATTCGCCTTGTCTTGCACTTTTTACCTTGCCTAAGGTTGAACGTGTATCTAGAGCAAAGTTTTTGGCAAGTTCAAAAGCTTTTTGATTAGCTTCTTTAAGCATTTCTTGCTTAATGCTATCAAGTTGGTTGAATTTATATTCTATTTGACTGTAGTTATATTGATTTGAAATATTGATATTTTTAACGAGTAATTCATTAATAGAATGTGAAAGTTCTCTTACTAAATCAACTTTATCTGTACGAACTAAGATAGTAGCTGAAATAATGTATCTTTTCTTATTTTCACTTTTTTCTTCATTTTCATTTTTATCATCTGTTTTTGTATCTACACTATTTTCTGTTGAGCTATTTTCTACTTCACTATTGTTTTGAAGTGCAGAAGAATTTTCTGTAGACTTTAATATTTCATCAAAAATAGTATCTTCATTATTTTGTAGATTTGCTTCGTCAAGATAGCCAGCAGATGAGGAAAAAGATAAAGCATCGTTCATTTCTAAGCCAGATTTACGCATAAAGCTATTTTCGCTTTCTTGCTGTACTCTTGCCTGCATAAAAGATATTTCATTTTCTAGAACACCTTTTGATAAAAGATATTCTTTAATTAATTTAGTATCTTCTTGCATTTTTAATGCACCAGACTTGAGCTCTGGGTTTACAGTAACGTAAGAAATAGGCCAAAAAACACTGTCAGCTTTAACAGTTTTTTCGCTAAAGCCTGTTACAGAAACACTACGTTCTAATTCAGTAGCTTGAAAGTAAGAAGAACCTAAATTGCTACCTAAAAAGTATAAACCTAAGAAAAGGAAAACACCTAGAATGAGGTTTGATTTTGTTTTATCACACATATATATTCCTTGTCTTAGCAAAGATTAAAGAACTTCTTTAGCTTCGTGCCAAAGTCCTTCAAGATCGTATAAAGCTCTAGAATCTTGTTGGAAGATATGAACAACAAAGTCGTTCATATCAACTAAAATCCATTGAGCTGAATCGTAGCCTTCTGTGTGTAAAAATTCAAAATTTTCTTTTTTTGCAGTTTCAGCAATTTTATCTGCTAAAGCTTTTGCGTGTCTTAAGCTGCCTGCTGTAACTATAAGCACAATGTCAGTCATTTGTGATTGTGCACTTACGTCTAAGGCTTTGATGTTTTGAGCTTTTTGCTCTTGTAATAAAGCTCTTATGCTTTGTACTTTTTCAACTGTAGGTAATGTTGAAAATTTTAGTTTTTTCTCTTTCATAAATATCCTTTAAATGTAGATACATTTTCTTATAGCAATATAGCGATAAGAAAATCATAGGTCAAGTTTTATTATCTAGCAAAAATTATAAAGTTGCACAATCTTCTTTGCTGCCGTGAAGTTTTTCTAATGCGTGTGGTAATGAAGGTAAAATAGTTTCTAAATTTTCTTTTACGGCTTTTGGACTTCCTTGAAGTGAAATAATAAAGCTTTGTTCCATTGTGCCTACAAAAGCTCTTGAAATAAGGGCATTTGCAGTTTTTTGGAATGATGCTGTCATCATTGCTTGTTCAAAACCGTGAAAACGTCTTGTAAGTAAAGGTATGAGAGCTTCTGGAGTTAAATCACTTGGTGCTATACCTGTTCCACCACTTGTAATAATGATATCAAAATTTTCCTCATACGCTAATGATGTTACAAGGGCTTGCAATCTTTGCGGGTTATCTGGCAATAAATATTGTGAAACATAAGATAAATTCAAAGCCTCTTGCATTATTTCTTTTACAAGACTTCCGCTTTTATCTTCTCTGTTACCAGCAAAACCTTTGTCAGATAATGTTACGATAGCAAGGCTATAGCCCTTTTTTGAAAAAGATATTTCGTATTCACCCTTACTTACTTTTTTTATGCATTTAAATAAAGGTAAGGATATTTTATGTTCATTAATATCTTCTTTTTTATAGCCAATAACCTGAAAGTGTTTTTCTTTATTAAGCTCTAAGTATGAACCAACTTTTAATTGTTCTCTAATATCTAAAGTGAAGATACTGTTTTCTAGAACTTCATTTTCTAATTTCAATGTATTCATTTGTTGCCTTAATTTGAAACCACTACAGCAAAAGCATTATGTGGGTGAATAGATTCATGGCTTACAGCTTCTATAGTATACGATATAATATCAGGCATTTGCTTAAGTTTTAAAGCTAAATTTCTTACAACATCTTCAACAAAATTTGGATTTTCATAGGCTTGCTCAGTCACAGCTTTTTCATCTTCTCTTTTGATAATAGCATATATAGGAGCAGAGCCGCTTTCGTTTGCAAGTTCTATAAAATCTTCTATCCAATTAAATTTTCGCATTTCAACGCAAAGTTTTATCACAGTTCTTTGTCCGTGAGCTCCGTGTTTACTAATAGCTTTTGAACAAGGGCAAACAGTAGTAACAGGCACTTCAACTTCAAGTTGAAACTTGGTTTCAGCATCGGCATTATGTTCGCCTATAAAAGCACATTGATAGGCAACTGGAGCACTTGCTTTAGAGACTGGGGCTATTCTTGAGCAAAAGTAAGGAAAGGAAAGTTTTATATATGAAGAATATGCTTGAAGTTTTACACGCACATTTTCTAAAAATACCTTCATGTTATTATAGCTTAAGCCTTCAGGAGTATTTTCTCTAAAATCTTCTAAAGATTCAAGAAAGCGACTCATATGTGTGCCTTTAAATTCAGCTGGTAGGTCTACAGCCATATCTACTTCTGCTATAGTATGTTGTTTTCCTTGCGCTTTATCTTTAATTGTAAGGGGAATTTGAACTTTTTTTACTCCAACTCTATGTATTGGAATTGGAATTTCTGCTCTATTACTTTGAACATCAAGAAGATTTGACTTTGACATATACCCTACTTCATTTACGTTTTTACAATATAAATATATCCTCTTTACTATAAAAAATAAAGAGGATATTTAAAGTTATTATAACAATGGTTTATGTAATTACTTGCTTACAATAACCTTTGCAGGACGAAGTAATCTATCTTTTAATACATATCCTTTTTGCAAGGTTTTTATCACATATTGTGGTGCTACTTCGTCAGATTCTTCTTGTCCAACAGCTTCATGTATATTAGGATCAAATTCAACTTTTTCTGCATTAATTTGTTCTAAACCGTGGTTTTTTAAGCTATCTAACAAGAGTTTTCTTGTCATTTGAATACCCATAATAATGTCTTTGCAGGCATCGTTATTGGCATATTGCAAAGCTAAGTCAAGATTATCTAAAGCAGGAATTATATCTTGTAACACATTTTCAGAAGCATATTTTGCATTTTCTTCTTTTTCTCTTTGCATACGCTTTTTGAAATTATCCATTTCAGCTAAGTAGCGAGCATGCATTTCTGCATTTTCTTTGCGTGTTACTTCGCAATAAGAACAGACTTGTTCTTCGCTTGCAGCCTGCATGTTGTCGTCTATCATTTCTTCATTAAGTGCATTTTCGTCAATTGTAGAATTTTCGTCTTGCATTTCATTGAAATTTTCTTGTGTATCTTCTTTCATTTTACCATTTTTATTATATGTATTTGGCATAGAAACCTCATTAAAATATTTTAATAAAATTTAAACACATCTAGTCTAATGTCAAGTTATTTATGCTTTATTTTTTCTTTATATTTCAAAAATAGAGAATTTAAAAGAAAATTTTTTTTGGCAATATCTCTATAAAAAACATAGACGCTTTCAAAAATATTGTTAAACTTTTTCTAAATAGCTAAAATTATGATGTTTAATGTTATCAAGTTTGAAGTAAGATTTTTACTTTAACTTTATTTGTTATTTAGTAAAATATTTCTATATTTTCTATAAAGTAGTTTATAAAATATATAAAAAAATATCTATAAAAAATCATGCAAATATCTTAAGTTAAATTAAACTAATTTTTATTAAGAATCTTTGTTTTTGGAGGTACTCCTTCAGTCACCCACATATTAGCACCTACAATACTCTCACTGCCAATTGTTATTCTGCCTAAAATTGTAGCACCAGCATAAACAATAACTTTATCTTCTAATATAGGATGTCTTGCATTGCCTTTTACTAAGATACCATCTTCAGCTTTAGGAAAGGAAAGAGCGCCAAGTGTCACGCCTTGATAAATTCTGCACGACTTACCAATTATACAGGTTTCACCAATAACAACGCCTGTGCCATGATCTATAAAAAATTCTTCGTCAATTTGTGCTCCAGGGTGAATATCAATACCTGTTTTACTGTGAGCCATTTCTGAAATAATTCTAGGTATTAATGGGATTTTTAATTTATACATTTCATGGGCTATACGATGATGTGTCATCGCAGTCATGGAAGGATAACAAAAAATCGCTTCACCTGAAGATGTAGCAGCTGGATCTCCTTCAAATAATCTGCGTATTTCAGGTAGTTTTGATAAAAATTCCATTGCTAAATCATGTGAATCACCATCACAACCCTTGCAAATTTCTTCAATATCAGCACAAGCAAAACAACTACCACGAATGATTTGTTCACGTAACAATCTATAAATAGAATCTAAATTAGCAGAAACATGGTAGCGAATTGATTCAGGATTAACATTAGATGTACCAAAAAAACCAGGAAAAAGTATTGCTCTAAGCCTATCCATTATTTCAACTAATTTGTCTATTGAAGGCATAGCTGAATTACATAAAGTTGTATGTAAAACACCTTCTAAAAGTCCTTCTGAGCATAATTCTTCACTAATTTTATCAATTATGGGCATTCTTATTGGTTTAATATCCATTATTTCCTCTTATTCTTGTACTAATTTTGTTGAAAGATATTTTTCAATAGAGTCAGGTACTACTGTTACTAAGCATTTATTTTCGACATTTTTTGCATATCTAACAATGCCAGCCATATTTGCACCAGCTGAAATACCACAGGAAATACCTTCAACTTGCATTAATTCTTTTGCGTGCTCAATTGCTTCTTCTGTAGATACTTTAATAATTGAATCAACAACTTCTTTATTAAAATTCTTTGGTATAAAGCCTGCTCCTATTCCTTGTATACCGTGTACACCAGCTTTTTCACCAGACAAGACTGCAGAAGTTGAAGGTTCAACTGCAATTATTTTAGTGTCTTTATTTCTTTGTTTAAAATAAATAC
>CAYJHN010000121.1:0-6000 GCA_964369985.1 uncultured Desulfovibrionaceae bacterium
GTTTTAAAATACTTTTAAATTGTGCGTAAGAAAACTTCATCATTTCTCTATGCGGTAGATCGTATGAAGAGAAGTCTTTTGGGTATATTGGGTCGAGGGCAGTCATATAAACGCATTGTCTATGTATGGTTTTACTGCCAGGTGGAAAGAAATCAAGTGAATTTTCAAATACATAAGGTACTATAGGAACATTTGCTTTGCAAGCTAAAAGATAGGCTCCTACATGAAATCTAGAAAGTGTTTTGTCTCTTGATCTTTTTCCTTCTGGAAAAATAATGAGGCTTGTGCCATTTTTTAATAAATTTAAGCAAAGTTCTTCAACTTTTTCAGGGTCTTGACTTTCAACATCAACATAACCAGCGGCACGCATAATAGGTGCAAAGAAAAAAAGAATTTTAAATGGCCAAGATTTCACTAAATAAGCAAAATTATCCATTGATTGCATTCCAAAAAGAAATAAATCCATTGCTGATTGGTGGTTAGCAACAACAATACAGGGCTGTACTTTTTTTGCTTTGTCTTTTCCACTTACTTTCACAGGCATAACCGGATAATTTAATAGACAAAAGAGCTTACCGTAAGTAAAAGTGTAGATGCGTAGCGAACGACTAGGCAAAACGCGTGGAAAAAATTTATGTATTAAAAGGATTAAATACCCAAGTGGTAAAATAAGTGCAGTAAATGAGATACTTACACTTATAAAATAAATATTTGAAGCAATGAATATGACTTTATTCTTGAGTTTCGCCCATTTGCTGTTGCAATTTTTCAAGGTAGTCATAAATATCTCCAAGTGTTTGAATACTTGCTAGCTCAGTTTTATTTGTGAGTTTTGTTTTGAAAGCTTTTTCAATAACAATTGTCATATCAACAATATCCAGACTATCTAAGCCTAAATCGTCTTTAATATGTGCTTCTGGTTTTAAATCTTCAATATCAAGTTCAAACTCATCAACAAGAGCCTGATTTGTCAATTCAATTATCTGTTCTTTATTCATTGTTAACTCCTTTTGATTGTTTAAGCTAAATAAAAAGCCTTGTCAACTTGACAAGGCATACTTTTATACGATTTTATATTTATAACTATTCTGTATACTTGCTTAATATGAGAGAAGCATAAATTCCGCCAAGAGCAAAGGAATTTTTAAGAATATGTGTGACTTCTTGTTCGCTTTTTTCTTGTAAAAGTTTAATATTATTACAAAGTGGATCTATTTCGTCTAGATTAAAGTTAGGTAGCAAAAGATTTTCTTGTAACATAAACACTGAAGCAATACTTTCAAGTGCACCAGAAGCAGCTAATGTATGCCCCATATAACCTTTTAGTGAAGAGGTTGGAACAGTGTTTTTAAATAGTATTTCAATAGCTTGTGCTTCAGCGACGTCACCAGCTAGAGTTGCAGTTGCATGGGCATTTATGTAATTGATATCTTCTTTATTTAATTTTGCACTTTTTAATGATTTTTCCATACATTGCGACATGATATGTGAATCTGGAAAGGCAATATTCGTAGAGGATGCCTTTGTTGCATAGCCTGAAACTTCAGCATAAATTGTAGCATTTCGTTTTTTTGCACTTTCAAGCGATTCAAGAAAAACAATACCAGCTCCTTCGCTTATAACAAGGCCATCTCTGCCTTTATCAAAGGGGCGTGAAGCTTTTTGTGGATCAAGGGCATAGGAGGCCGCTCCAAGTTTGTCAAAAGTAGCAGAAGTAAGAATGTGGTATTCGTCTGCCGCACCTGCAAGCATGCACTCTTCTTTGCCATAAGCAATGTCTTCGTAGGCCATGCCCATGCTTACAAGGCCAGTTGCACAGGCAGCAGATGGGGCAAGTAGAGTGGCATTTAGTTTGCAAGCCATTGAAATATTAGTTGCAATAGTGTGACTCATCACTTTAAAAAAGACAGTGCTTCTCACACTTTCTATATTGTCGTTTTCTATGTATTCTCTAAAAAAATCTTCTAAGGCAAAGGTGCTGCCAAGACTAGAAGAGGCACAAACACCTAAGTTTTCAGGTAAATTTTCAAGAGTATAGCCTGCCATTTCAATAGCTTCCCATGCGGCTAAAGTAGCATAGATAGACATTGGTGACATTGCTCTACGCACTTCGCGGGGAATTATTTTTTCGTTTAATTTCGGTACAATGCCAGCATTTTTGAAATTAACATTTTTTGTTTTTTCGGAATCAAGAGCTTGAAGGGCACATACATTACTTTTTAAACCATTCCATAAAGTATTGCAATCCTTACCATAAGGAGAAACAGCTCCCATACCTGTAATAACTACGCGTCTTTTTTCCATGTTCTAAATCCTTGTAATATTTCATCATAGCCATAAATTAGACTAAGGCAAACAACAGCACTTATCATACTTCCAAGAAGTCCTGGTAACAATATGTTTTGTCCAGCCATATAGAATCCTTCAACTTTAGTGATTGGTAGTAGCGGCAATTCGTTACATTCATGGCTTATGCCATATAGTGAGCCTGTGCTTGAGTATACCCAATCACGCATGGAGTGCGGAGTTGAGGCGTCAAGTATGTGTATTTCAGAAAGTTCTGGTATTCTTTGTTCAATGTAATTTTTAAGTTTTAGTGACATTTCATTTTTCCAACGAGCATAACTTGGATCACTTTTTTCAATGTCATTTTTTATAGTTGCTATAGCTACAAGAGGGTGACGTCCATTAACAGCTTCACCAGAAGATATATAAATGATTGGGCTTTTTTCTTCAAGTGGGTTGAAAAAGTTTTCTTCGTTTTCGTCAAGAATATAGACTACTTTATTTTTTAAATAATCTGATTGAGTTTCTCCAAAAAGCATAAAAGCGAGCGGAGTTTCTTGCATGTCTTCAATTCTATGAATAAAAGCTGGTCTAAAAGCATTTTTTGGTGCAATTTGTGACAATTTTTTAGGGTGTCCTGTAAAAAAGCAGTTTTTACATGCAATTTCTTCTCTTTTGCCCTTTTTATTTATTTGCAAGGCTTTTATTTTTTTATCATCAATAATAATTTTTTCTACAATAGAATTACATTGAATTTCAACATCATAAGCAGCTAATTCTTTTAAAAAAGCTTCTCTTATTGCCTTGCCACCATTTTCTATAGTCATGCTAGATTGAAAATAAGGCTCTGATAATACAGCATAATTTTTAAGTGAGCACTTGTTTGGACTTATTCCTAGAAGCTGGCATCGAGCAGTGAGCATTTGTTTAAAAAGTTCTGGAAAATCAAAATCTTCTAAAATAGAAGAAAGACTTTGTTCATGCAAAGCTTTATGTTCAGACAAGCTTGTTTGTGAAGAATTTAGAAAAGGTGAGGAAGAAATAAAGTCTTGCATTATAGAGCGAAATCTATTGAAATCATTTATTAAGTTTTTATGCTCTTCTTTGTGAGTAGATTTTTTTGTATTATTAAAAAATTGCTCTTGAATTGAAGCTTCAAGTAAGCTTTCATTTGAGGGAAAAGAATGTATTGTGTTTTTAAAATGAAATTCTTCCATAAGTGGAATTAATTCTTTTTCTTCTAAATGTTTCCATAGGTCTAATACATCTAACCATTTATAAAGAATGCCATTTTTATGCATGCCACCTGCATAATGGAATCCAGTGTCAAAGTAAAGTCCCTTTCTTTTGAAGCCATTCATAAGCGGTGCAGCTTGTTCCTTTGCTTCAAGAATAAGAACTTCTTGTCCTTGCTTAGCGAGCATAAGGGCTAAAGTTAAGCCAGCAATACCTGATCCTACAACAATATTAGTCATGATAGTCTACAATAACAGAAGCGTTACTTCCTCCAAAACCTGCGGCATTACACATTATTTTCTTTGGTGGGCGTGAAAGCCTTTGTGAGGAAATTGAAAGTTGTGAAGTGACTTCGTCGCCTTCGACAAAGTTTGGAGTAGCTGCTGTGAAGCCTCTTTCTGCCATAAGTGTGGCATAAACAATTTGTCCAGCTCCAGCCATCCATAATTCATGGCCAGTTAAAGATTTTAATGCCATGATGTTTAAGGATTTTTTACCAAAAAGATTTATAATATTGGTTGCTTCTGAAGTGTCACCTAATGGAGTAGAAGTTGCGTGTGCGTTTAAATCAGTGATGTCTTTTGTTTGAAGCTGTGCGTAATCAAGGGCTCTTCGCATAGAAAGTCCAAGACCAGAATGGCTTGGCACGACTAAATCAAGGCCGTCAGAAGAATAGCCAGAACCTAGTATATAGCCTCGTATTTTTGCCCCTCTTTTTTTTGCGTGTTCTTCACTTTCAAGGATAATGCTTGCCGCACCTCCGCTTGGCACAAGACCATCTCTATCTTTATCAAAGGGGCGTGATGCATTAGCTGGGTCGCTTTGAAGTGAAAAAGCGGATAAACCATCAAAAGAGCAGACAACTTCAGGATTTATTTCTTGAGCACCACCACAAATAACAATATCCTGTCTGCCAAGTGCAATAGCGTCAGCAGCCTGTAAAACGGCAAGTAAACCGCCAGAACAAGCCGAACTTACAGTCCACGAACCACCGCGAATGCCAAGCAAGACTCCAATATTCATACTGATAGTTGAATTCATTATTTGAAAAATATGACTACTACCAAGTGCAGTGTTTTCAATGCCTTCTGCTTTTTTTTCAGCTAAGTTAAAAGCTGGCTTGACACAGGAATCGTTGCTAAAAACAAGAGCACATTTTTCTGATGCAATTTGATCTTCGTTTAGATTTGCGTGCTTTATTGCTTGTAAAGTTGCAGCATAGGCTTGTTTAGCAAAATCTGGCATGGAGCGAGCTTGCTTTCTATTTAAATATTCAGATGCGTTAAAATCTTTAATAAGACCTGTAAGTGTGCTGCGATAGCCATAGTCTAAGCGGCTAGGATCATTAATAAGACCACACTTAGCCTCGTAAAGAGATTGTGAAATTTCTTCGTGAGTATTTCCTAAAACCGAGATAGCGCCTACGCCAGTGATAACAACTTTTTTCATAAATCATCACCAAGATTACATGTAAAGTCCGCCGTTTACAGCGATAACTTGTCCAGTAACATAGGAAGCCATGTCAGAAGCTAAAAACCTAACGCAACCAGCAACTTCTTCACTTTTACCTATTCTTGCCATAGGAATGCCTTGTAAATATTCAGCTTTTGGTAAGTGTTCTGTCATGGCAGTTTCAATAAAGCCTGGTGCAACAGCGTTTACAAGCACATTTCTTTTTGCTAATTCTTTTGCAAGAGCCTTTGTAGCACCAATTAAACCAGCTTTTGCTGCACAGTAATTTACTTGCCCAGCAACGCCAGTTTGTCCAGAAGTAGAAGAAATATTTATAATTCTCCCTTTTCTTGCTCTTTGCATATGTGGAACTAAAAGGCGTGTAATGTGATAAAAACCGTCTAAGTGAACATTTAAAACTTGCGACCAATCGTCTTGTGACATAAGGCCAAAAATAGTATCTTTTGAATGTCCAGCATTGTTTACAAGCACATAAGGCACTGTCTTTTCGAGTAAAGGAAGTAAGTTTTCTTCAACTTTTACAGGGTCTGTTACGTCAAAAGAGAGCAGAAGGCATTCTTTGCCTAAGGCTTCAATTTCTTTTTTTACTTCTTTGGCAGCTTCGTGATCAGAACGGTAATTTAACCAAATATTATAGCCATCTTTTGCAAGGCCAAGAGCAATAGCTTTGCCAATTCCCTTGCTTGCACCTGTTACTAATGCTACTTTTGACATATTTTTCCTTATTATAGACTATTTACTATGCGAAAATTATTTTAATTTTTCTTTTTTTATACTAAATTAGCCTTTAAAGCAAGTTCAAAAATAAAGCAAATAAGTGTATATAATTTGTTATTTAGATAAAAAAGAGCAGAAATAAGTCTAAATAATTTGAAGTCTGCTTTAAAGTAAAAAACCTATGTTTTTCATAGGCTTTTTACTTTATAAATCAAATTGAGCTATTAAGTCGTCAATATCTTGTTGGCTTGTTGTTTTACTTGGACCTGTGAGTTGAGAATTTGTTAT
>CAYJHN010000122.1:0-5976 GCA_964369985.1 uncultured Desulfovibrionaceae bacterium
ATGAAAGAAATTGAATGCGATGTATACCCATACCAAATTGCTTTCAACTGCTTACCACATATTGATGTCTTTTTAGAAAATGACTACACTAAAGAAGAAATGAAAATGGTGCATGAAACAAGAAAAATCTTAGAAGACAATACCATAGGTGTAAGCCCTACGGCTGTTCGTGTGCCAGTATTTTATGGCCATAGCGAATCTATAAATGTACAAACTGTGAGAAAATTATCAGCTAGAGATGTACGTGCCTTACTTACAAATGCTGATGGCGTAAGGGTTTATGATAATCCGCATGAAAAAATGTACCCAATGCCTATTGATGCTGCTGGTGAAGATGCTGTTTTTGTTGGCCGTATTCGTGAAGACGAATCAGCACAAAATTGCATTAATATGTGGGTTGTTGGCGATAATATCAGAAAAGGTGCTGCATTAAATGCTGTACAAATTGCTGAAAAACTTATTGAAAATAACTTGTTAGGCGTAAAAGATAAAACTGTGTTTTAATTGATGATATAAAGGAGAGGTTTTTTTGAAGGCATTGCCTGCATGATTATACCTCTCTTTTATTTTCAAAAAATTTATGAATAGATATTTATACATATCTCATTCTTATTGGGCAAGTTACTGGTGATTGTATGAAGAAATATATTTCAGCATTAGACGCCCTTAGCGTTAAAGACGAGCAAGAGGAAAATGCCGAAGAGAGCAGAAAGGAATTTCTTGCTTCTTTGGCGTTAAAAAACACGCATGGTCTTGGAGCTCGTTCTATTTGCAAACTTTTAACGCATTTTTCTTCAGCCTATACGGCTTTGCACTCACTGCCAGAATGGAAGGAAATAGGCTTAGGGCAGAAATCTTTGCTTGTTAAGGATAATGAATGGCGTGCACTTTCAAGACGAGAATGGGATAATGCTAAAGATGTGCAGGCGGAGATTATTCTTTGGACAGATCCTTACTACCCGCAAAGATTGAAAGAGATTCCAGATGCACCTCCATTTTTTTACTGTATTGGTAATAAAGAATTATTAAAAAACACTTGTGTTGCTCTTGTTGGCTCAAGGGAATGCTCTGAACTTGGCGAAAACGAAGCAACTTATTTAGCAAAAGCTCTTTCTAGTTCGGGTATAACTGTTGTTTCTGGCATGGCACGTGGCATTGATAGGGCAGCTCATTATGGGGCTTTGAATGCTATAGGTTCAAGTATTGGTGTGCTGGGCTCTGGTATTGACGTTATCTATCCTTCTAGAAATAATGATATTTATCTATCACTCAAAGAAGAAGGCTTGCTTGTGAGTGAATTTGCACCTTCAATTCCGCCTGATTCCTCACAATTTCCTATACGCAATAGAATTATTAGCGGTCTTTCACTTGGTGTTGTGGTTGTTGAAGCGGACTTGAAGAGCGGCAGCCTTATTACAGCAAGGCTTGCAAATGAGCAGGGTAGAAGTGTGTATGCAATTCCTGGTGCGATGGGCTCTACTTTCTCGCTTGGCTGTCAAGATTTGATACGTCAAGGTGCAAAATCTGTTTTCCGTGTTGAGGATATTTTAGAAGACTTATTGCCACTTCTTAAAGCAGATATAGCTCAAAAGATTGAAGAAAGTATTAAAAATAATGAAGGACATGATATTTTTCTTAATACTATTTCAGAAAACACAGTACAAGAAATAAATGAAAATAAAGACAAGAAAACAGCTAAAACGACTAAAGCACAAGGCATAAAGGCTAAAGCAAAGAAAAAAGAAGATCTTCTTACAGAATATGATGTAAATTCAGTAGAATACCAAATAATTGATTTGCTTTTTGGAAAGAAAATGCATTTAGATGAAATTTGCAATGCCTTGTCTCAAAGTGTGCAGGAAACTACTGTGACAATGGTGAAATTAGAGCTTGAGGGCAAGGTTGAAAGATTTGAAGGCGCCTTTTTTGCGATTTTATAACTCTTTTAGAAAGAAAATATAGATTAAGAAATGAATACAAGAGAAAAAAAATCTAAAGCTTTTGAGCTGCCGTCAAAATTAGAAATTTTCTTACTTTGGTTTGGCACGCAAAAAAATATGGCTGAAGCAACATTAAAAGCCTATGCTAAGGACTTAGAAGATTTTTCTTATTTTTTGCAAGAAGAATTTCAAAAAGATATAAATCTTCCTGAAGAAATCACAAAGAAAGATATACAATTATACTTAGGAAAATTACACGAAAAAGAATATTCTAAACGATCAGTTGCAAGAAAACTTTCAAGTTTACGTGCCTATTTTAATTATTGCCTTCGTAAAAATCATATAAAACTTTCGCCTTTAGCAAGCATTAAAAATCCAAAGCAAGCTAAATACCACCCAAATATTCCAAGTAAAGAACAAGTAGTTCATATATTAGACGAAAACAAAAAAATCAAAAAAAATCTTATAAAACTTACAAGAAAGAAAAGCGCTATAATTTATAGAGATATTGCACTTTTAGAACTACTTTATGGTTCTGGTTTAAGAATTTCAGAAGCACTTGCACTTAATCTTTCTGACTATTCGCCAAAAAGTTCGCACAGCGAGGCTAAAACTTATATTATTGTTTTAGGGAAGGGCGGCAAGAAAAGAATAGTGCCTTTGACTGAAAAATCTATGCAGGCTTTAAATGATTGGCTAGAGCATTATAAAGTGATTTTAGAAGAAAATCTACTGAAAAAACCTTTAGATGATAAAGAAAGCAAAGAAAAAGAAAGAAAAATTGAAAACAAAGCTGTAAAAAAGGAAATACTTTTATCCTATCACGATCCTTTGTTCTTAGGATCAAGAGCTGGCAGATTAAACAGAAGGGAAGCTCTCAGAATTATAGATAAAATGGAAAAGCAAGTAGGCACACCGCATCTAAGTGCTCACTCATTTAGGCATGCCTATGCAACGCATTTGCTTGAAGACGGACTTGATTTACGAACTGTGCAAGAACTACTTGGGCATGCACGCATTGCAACAACGCAGATATACACACATCTCAACCTTAGGCATCTGATTGAAGTATACAAAAACGCTCACCCAGAAGAAGTGAATTAAAACAAATACTTATCTTATTAGGTGTTCTTTACTGCATGCTATTTTAAAGAATAGTAGGCAATAGTAGCAAAAATATAGTTTTTATAATGCTTTATTTAAAGTATTAAATAACATTTGAATTTTGTTGGATAACTGAAAAATAGTCATTCATATTAAGTGTTTGACCTTTGTGGCAAAAACGAACACAGCCCTTTCCTTCTTTTTTTACCTTATACATAGCAGTGTCAGCAAGCTGGAAAACTTCTTTTGCATTTGTGGCCTGTGAAGGGTAGTGGGCAATGCCTATACTACAACCGCACGACATTTCAGAATCTTTGTATTTATACTTTCTGCTAAATATTTCAAATAGATCTTTAACAAGATTTTTTATAAATTCTTCTGAACCAAAATCTTTTGCAATAACAACAAATTCATCGCCGCCTTGTCTATAGGCTTTAATATCACTTGAACATATTTTTCTGATTTCATCTGAAACATTCTTTAAAAGTACGTCGCCAGCATCGTGACCTAAAGTATCATTTATAGCTTTAAACTCATCTAAATCACAGAAAAGCACATAGAATTTTTCAGAAAATGCTTTTTTATCTGCTATAAATAGTTCAATATCTGAATGCAGACTTCTTCTATTTAATAGACCTGTGAGATAATCGTAATGCGCGAGTTTTTCAATAATAAATTGGTTCCTTTTGCTTTCTGTTATATCAACACTTGCAACAAGGTGAGCTATTCTGCCATCGTTCCAAGGAAATGAAGAGCTTAACACTCTAAACCAAGATTTATCAAATGGACGTTCGTAATCCCATTGATATGTTTTATTTAATTTGCCTTCTTCATCAAGTAGTCGTGGTTGTGGGCAAAATTCACAAGGGCCTGTTTTGTCAGTAAAAATAGACTGCCAACACTTTTTTCCAAGCATTTTTTCAACACCGCCATAAGGGGCAGCCATAGACTTATTAGCGTATAAAATATCGTGTGTATAGTAATCATTAACGTAAATATCAATTCCAGTATGGTCAAGCACATTTGCTAAAGCGTTTTCTGCATTGGCAATGCCTTTTTGGAATATTTCAAGTTTCACTGTATTTGCAAGCAAGGTAAGCAATGCACATGCTTTATTTACATTTGTTTTTGCTCGTCTTATTTCTTTTCTTCTATCGCAAAGGCCAACAAATCCGGCAAGTGTAAAATTTTGATTCAATATTGGAATAAATATAAGTGAATTTATATTAAAAATATTTTTTAATGCATTTTCGAGTTTGCTATCTATAGAGTTATTATCATTATTTTCACCCAAGGATAATATAATTTTTTTCGAGCAAAGTTCGCTTAAAAGTTCTGCACCAAGTTCTTCTTTGATGTCAATTTCTTCGCGTAATGAATTATTTGTAACAAGTTGATAGTATTCTTTTCTAAGAAATTTGCCAGTATAATTATATTCATAGATAAAAGCATGAGATATGTCAAAAAAAGTGCACATATCTTCTAAAAAGCTGTGTTTTGAAACTTCTTCATTTAATATGCTTAGTTTTTCTATCATGTCTTGAAAAAAGTCTTCAACTTTATTTTGCATACTAATCCTATTTCATCTATGTTAAATATAAGGTAATCTTTGAAAATAAATAATAATCAAATCAAAGGTAATGTAAAAATAAAGCTAAAGTACAAGCTTTTACTTGTGCAATATATATTAAGAAATTTATATTTGCAAGAAAAATATTTGTAGTAAATTTGTTTTGAGAGGAGAAAACTTCACCTTATTTAAATTTATTATTTTGCTTAGAATTGCTATTATAATTATTGAAAATATTTTTATCCACCGTTAAGTAATATTTGCTTAAAGCATAATTTTATGCGGTGAAATTAAAAAGTTTTTTGGAAGGAAGGGGGAGAGCCCTCTTTAAAGAGGGAGAGGGGGAAACCTTGTCTTTTGTTCACAAAAGCATGGTTTCCCCCTCTCAAGAGAGTATATTAATCTCTTGTAAGTTTTCTAAACTTTGGTCTACTTGGCGAACTGTTGCCAACTCTTTTTACTTTGTCTTGTTCGTATTCTGTGAAGTTACCTTCAAAGAAGTCAACCTTACCTTCGTCTTCAAAGGCAAGAATATGTGTTGCAATTCTATCTAAGAACCAACGATCATGGCTTATAACCATAACGCAACCAGCAAAGTTTTCAATGCCGTCTTCAAGTGCACGCATTGTATTTACATCTAAGTCGTTTGTAGGTTCGTCAAGAAGAATAACGTTTGCATTTTGCTTGAGCATTTGTGCTAAGTGAACTCTATTTCTTTCACCGCCTGAAAGCACGTCTACTTTCTTTTGTTGATCAGCACCTTGAATATTGAAACGTGAACAATATGCTCTTGCATTGATTTCACGTGAGCCAAGCTTTATTGTTTCAGCGCCTTCGCTAATAACTTCATACACTGATTTACCTGGTGTAAGAGTAGAGCGAGATTGGTCGATATAAGCAAATGAAACTGTTTCACCGCGTGAAATTGTACCACTTGTAGGTTCTTCAATACCAACAAGCATTTTGAATAATGTAGATTTACCAGCACCGTTAGGCCCGATAATACCCACAATTGCGTTTGGTGGAATAATGAAGTTTACATTTTCCATAAGCACTCTGTCGCCAATAGCTTTTGTTACATCAGTAACTTCAAGCACTTTCTTACCAAGACGTGGTCCAGGAGGAATGTAGATTTCTAATTCTTTTGATCTACGTTCTGATTCGTGACTAAGCATAGCTTCATAAGCATTGATACGAGCCTTACCTTTTGCTTGTCTGCCCTTTGGAGACATGCGAATCCATTCTAATTCGCGTGAAAGGGTTTTTTGTCTTTCATCGTCTTTTTTATCTTCTAAAGCAAGTCTTGCTTCTTTTTGTTCTAACCATGAAGTGTAGTTACCTTTCCATGGAATACCACGGCCT
>CAYJHN010000123.1:0-5949 GCA_964369985.1 uncultured Desulfovibrionaceae bacterium
TTGCTCTCTCAATCAGCGAGATGTTCTTATCTACCATTATGAATTTAAAGTCAAGTTAAATTCTTAATATTTTTTAATATTTTCTAATCACCTTATTTAATAAATTAAATAGTATAATATCATATTAGCCCACATATATTACAAAGTATGAATATGAAATTCTTATTTTTTCTATATTATATTGATAAGTTTTATTTTTTTTCTTTTTCATCAAGTATTTCAATAAGATTTATGCAAAAAGTTGAACCTCAAACTCAAAAACTCTCTTGACACATTACTTTATTAAAGGCATTATTCGCTCAATCACTATTAAGGAGATGTTATATGTTAGTTAATCCTAAACAAATGTTACAAGACGCTCTTACACAGGGCTATGCAATACCTGCTTTTTCAATTATGAACCAAGAAAGCGCTGAAGCAATGGTGGAAGAAGCTGAAAGAGTAAAGTCACCACTTATATTAATGATTGGTAAACCATACTATTCTACTATTGGTGCTGACATTGTATACGCAATGGTTCGTAAAATTGCTGAAGCTGCTTCAATTCCTGTTGCTCTTCACCAAGATCACGGCCCATCTTTAGAAGATGTTCAACTATGCTTAGATGCTGGTTTTACTTCTGTTATGTTTGATGGTTCACATCATTCTTTTGATGAGAACGTTGAATTAACATGTAAAGCTGTTGAAATGGCTCGTAAGTATAATGCATGTATCGAAGCTGAACTTGGAGCTGTTGGCGGAGCTGAAGACAATTTAAAAGATGCTGTATTATTAGACTCTTTAAAAGTGAATCCAGAAGAAGCTAAGAAATTTATGGAAGTCACAAATGTAGACATTCTTGCTCCTGCAATAGGCAATGTACACGGTATTTCTAAAGTAGAGCCAAAATTAGACGTGCCATTAATGCAAAAAATTCATGCTTTACTTCCAAATACTCCACTTGTTTTACACGGTGCGTCAGGTATTTCTGATAATGTTATCAGAGATCTTATTGCTGCTGGTTGTGCAAAAATCAACGTAGGTAGCGAATTCAAACGTGCTATCCGTGACGGACATCAAGAATATTACGCAACAGGTGCATACGAAACTCGTGTAGCACGTGACTATGCTAAAAAAGCAATGAAACCTATAGCTCTTGCAAAATTTGAACTCTTTGGTTCAGTTGGTAAGGCATAGTATATTTTTCGAGAGGGGAAAACCACGTTTTTTTGAAAAAAACGAGTTTTTCCCCTCTCTAGCTCTCCCCTTTCCTTAAAAAACAAAATAACTTTTAAACGATATTCTCTTGTCCTATAAAGCTTTGTGATAAGAGGTTGACTTTTAGTGACAACATCACTATAGATTAATAACCGCATGTGCTCATAGCTCAGTTGGATAGAGCGACTGCCTCCTAAGCAGTAGGCCGCAGGTTCGATTCCTGCTGGGCACACCATTTGAGAATCTAAAAAGTCCTATAGTATTATATATACTGTAGGACTTTTTATTTTATATATACTTGAAAGACAATATCCTACCTCGCCCTTTTTCCTTTTTCTGCATACATTTTTTCATCAGCAATGGTGAGCAAGCCTTCAAGGCTATCTGCTTCGCTTGAAAGTACACAGCCAATACTTGCTGAAATTTCAATATGTAGGTCGTCGATAAGAAATTCTAGTTCAGAAAGCTTGATAAGTTTAGATTTAATTGTTTGTACTAGTATTTCGTCTTTTACATTTGGTGTAAGGACAACAAATTCATCACCGCCAAGCCTTGCAGTCATTGTGCCTGCCTGCATTTCGTTTTTTAAGCGTTCTACATAGGCTTTGAGCAATTTATCGCCAACTTTATGGCCATAATTATCGTTGACAGGTTTAAATTTATTGAGATCTATAAAGAAAAGTGCAAATTCAAGATCTTTATTTTCATCGTAGAATTTTTGTAATTTCAGACGATTATACGCACCTGTAAGATTATCACATTCTAATTTCTTTGTGAGTTTTTCTTTTGCAAGCTCAAATCTTTGAATAAGGTAGTAAAGAATGAAATTAAGAAAGAGGAAAATCAAAAACCAAAACATAGCATCAGAAGCAACAACATCTGTTTTGTCTTTTGCATAGACACTGAGCGTCCAGCTAGAAGTACCTACGTTAATTTTTTCTGAAACAGCATATTTAGGCTCATAATTAAGACTCGTTTTTGCTATTAAATCATTTGCAGCTAATTCATATTCATAGCCTTGAAGTTCAAGCGAATCAAAACCCACATGTGCAAAAAGCTGATCCGCAATAATAGCAACAGTGACAAGCCCCCAAAATTTATCTTTATAGAAGACAGGATTACGAACTATAAGCCCAAGAGTTTTTTGAAAGAGGATATAAGGACCTGAAACAATAATTTCATTATTATCTCTTGCTCTTGTAGAATCTACTTTATCATTCTTGCTTTCAAAAACATTATTTCCTACAATATGCTTTCCACGTTCTGGCGGATAAATATATTTAATAATACCATCAGGAATATAGGCAACAGTTGAACTTACAGAATTTTTTGCAAGAACCCCTGCAAGAGAATAAAAATCCTCTTCAAGTATAGTGCCATTATTGATTTCAAGAACTTCTTCTACAATTTCGGTCACCATTATTTCGTGTTCTAGAGTGCGTTTAAATAGTTCAGAGTGAACTTTGAGTACTTCTTCTTCTTTTAGCTGCAACTCTAAGTATCTATTTTTTGCAACAAAGGTCACGCCTATAATATTACTTATAATAAGTATTGCGAAAATAATTTTCGAGAGTTTCATAATTCTAATCCTTGTTTTGTGGATAGATTAGTATTCATTCTTTTTAACAAAAGCTTTATATATTATTATATACATCAAAATAATTTATGCAAGACATGTTTTAAATAAAAAATATTGATTTTGTTTTGACTTATAGAAAAAGGTTATTAAAAAATTTCAAAAAATAATCTGCCATTATTCTTTTGAGTGCAAACAAAAAAGGGAAGTATGCTTATATACTTCCCTTGTATTTTTACTATAATCTATGAAAAAATCTTAGAAATCTACTTTTTCACCATAATAGGTAGCTTTGAAGAGTTTTTCCATTGTTTGTGGATCAATTGTACGTGGGTTTGTGCCAGTACATGGATCAGCACAAGCTGCTTCTGAAATAGTAGTTAATTGTTTCAAGAATTCTGCTTCGTCAACGCCAAATTCTTTTAATGTTTTTGGCATATTCATTTGTGCTTTGATTTCAATGAGTTTTTCAACAAGTGAATCAACGAGTTCTTCTGTTGTATTTCCAGCAAGACCAAGGTATTTAGCGATTTGTGCGTATCTTGCACCAGCTTCTTTTGCATTGTATTTTACAACATAAGGAAGGTAGATCGCGTTTGCACAACCATGTGGAATACCAAATAATCTACCAGTTTTATGAGCCATTGAGTGAACAATACCTAGTATAGCATTTGAAAATGACATACCAGCCATACATTGAGCTATATGCATTTCATCTCTTGCTGCTTTTTCACCATTGTATGATTTTACAACATTATCTACAATCATTTCAATAGATTTCATTGCAAGAGAATCTGTAATTGGATTTGCCACAACTGAAACATAAGCTTCAAATGAGTGTGTGATTGCATCCATACCAGTATTTGCAACTAAAAGAGGTGAAAGAGATTGTACTAAATTAGTGTCAACAATAGCGACATCAGGAGTAATGTTGTAGTCAGCTATAGGGTATTTGATATTATTTTTTTCGTCAGTGATGATTGAGAAAGCAGTTACTTCTGTTCCTGTGCCACTTGTTGTTGCAACAGCGATAAAGCTTGCTTTTTTTCTGAGAGTTGGGAGGTTGAAAGGTTTTGCAGCTTCTTCAAAAGTAAATTCTGGGTTTTCATAGAAAATCCACATAGCTTTAGCAGCATCAATAGGAGAACCACCGCCAACGCCAATAATAATATCAGGTTGGTATTCGTTCATAGCTTGAACGCCACGCATAACTGTTTCAACTGAAGGATCAGCTTCTACGCCTATAAATAAAGTGCTGTCGATTCCTGCTTCTTTAAGATTTCCTTGGATAGTTGCAGTTGTACCATCTTTTACCATTCTTTCAGAGCCAATAACGATAATCGCTTTTTTGCCGCTGATTGATTTTAAGTGGTCTAAAGCGTTTTCACCAAAGTAAACATCTCTTGGAATTGTAAATCTTTTCATTTTTTTCATCCTATGTATTAAAAATTTAAACGAGTTTTTACTTTATATACATAGAATATTTTTTGCGCAAGAAGGCACTTTAATGTTTGTTGCTCACTAAAAGGTATGCAGAGCACCAAAAGGGAATATACTTACCTTTTGGTAAAACAAAGTTTTTTGTTACTTATTATAAGAACTTATAACTTCTTTACCCCATTTGTTGAGAGCATCAAGTAAAGGTATAGATCTTTTGCCAAGTTCGGTGAGAGAGTATTCAACAATAGGTGGTACACTTGGGTAGACAGTGCGTGTAACCATATTATTTTCTTCAAGTTTTCTTAATTGTTGTGTGAGCATTTTTTGTGTGATTCCTGGAATAATTCTAAGAAATTCATTAAATCTTATTTGCTCAGATTCATGCAGACTCCACAAGATTGTTGATTTCCACTTTCCTGACAACACTTCAAGGGCAACTTCCATTTCTTTGGTAAAGTTACTACATGATATTTTATTTTCTCTATCTTCTGGCAAAATATTCTCCTTATTAAAAAACTGACAATACATATATATAGTAGTCACACGTTAAAATCAAGAAAAAAGCTATAAACAAGTATTTTTCAAGAAAAATTGAACTTCTATTCATGCAAGATATTTTTTCTAAAATACTTTAAAGATTTCTGCTCTTTGTCTTTAATCGTTATATCTTTGTCTACTTCACCAATAAGTAAGGGATTTTTAGGATTATGCTTACTTATATTCTGTTTTACTGAAGTATTACTATAGTTTGCATAGCAGTATTTGCAAAAATTTCTACAACTATTATAGACACCTATATCAACACTCTGCATGCAAGAACACGCAAGCCTTTGCCCTTTATCCTTTGTTGCAACAAAATTACACTTGCTTATTTTAGACAAAAGCCTTTCGTCAATGCAACGAGCAGGTTGAATATGATATTCTTTCAAATCAAGTCCTTCACAACAAGCTTCAATTTGCAAATTATTTGCAGCAGCGATTTCAGAAAAAGCTTTTGTTATAATATGTTTTTCTTCTTCTGAAATAGTCTTTATACCGTAAGAAAACCAATTTTTTGCAATCTTCTTATAAAAATCAATAAAGGAAATCACAACTTTATCAGTGTAGGCATTTAATTGTTTTGCAAGCACTTCAAAATATTTGATATGATAGTCAATAGTATATTTTTTATTGAGCAAGATAGGATCGTATCGCCACACTACTTTTTCCTTACCTATTTCTAAGGAAAGCTGCTTAAATGTTTCAACAAGATATTTCTTTTGAGGCACGCAAGTTTCAATGTCATCTGCATACGAATTTAATGTAAATTGAAAATAAAAAGCATATTCTTCTAATTTATTTAAATGCGCCAGCATTGGTTTAGGATTTTTTGTCCAAAAGACAAAGGCGTCTACAAGATTCTGATTTATAAGTATTTTTTGAACTTGTTTTGTATTCATTGGATTTTGCACATAACAAAAGCCCTCTTCCAATCGGTTAAAAAACCATTCAGAATAGAAAGCGGGAATATCTGTTCTTCTGCTAGCACTTACTATCATTTCTTTATTTTATATTAAAAAACCTGCTATTGCTAGCAGGTTTTTATTTTTATCAACTATATAAAACTACTTATTTAATTCTACTACTGTATAAGGTAAGCCATGTTTAGAAAGCTGTTCTAAGAAAGGATCTGGGTCTAATTGTTCCATATTCCAAACACCAGCTTGCATCCAATGCCCTTTAAGCATCATCATAGC
>CAYJHN010000124.1:0-5910 GCA_964369985.1 uncultured Desulfovibrionaceae bacterium
AAACTTAGGCGGCACAAAGTGCAAATTTGGAAAATTGGCACTTTGTCATCAAACTCAAATGGGAAAGCAAAAGCTTTCCCTTTTTATTATATAACTGACACAATACTCGCCCCTACTATAGTATTAGACTCGTATTTTATTTCTTTACTTTTAATGCCAAATAATCTGCCATAGAAATAAAGGTTTCAACATCTATAGTTTCTGGCCTTTGGCTTGCTTCAATATTGTGCATTTCAAGCATTTCAAGAGTATGTACTGCAAATCTACTCTTTTTTAAAATTCCATTAATCTGTTTTCTTCTTTGCTGAAAAACAATTTTAATAAGTTCTGCAAAGATTTTTGGATTTTTCGGATATTTTGACTGATCATGCGGAAAAAGCCTAATCACCGCAGAATCAACCTTTGGCGGCGGATTAAAAGCCCTAGGGCTTACAACAAAGCTTTTTTCCACCTTGCAATAAGCTTGTAGCCAAATAGACAATACACCATAATGTTTTGTATTCACCTGTGCAACGCATCTGTCCGCCACTTCATTTTGAATCATAAAAACTGCCCTTTCAAGAAACTTTGTCTGAGAAACAATGTCCCACATAAGAGGCGAAGCCACATTATAAGGCAAGTTTGAAATAATCTTTATTCTTTCATTTAAAGAAGACCAGTCAAATTTTAATGCATCAATATGAATAACTTGTGTTTTTTCATTACTCTCTTCTGCATGTAGTTTTGCAAATCTGTCGTCCTTTTCTAAAATAAGAAAAGATGAATAAGGTAAGTGCTTCAAAATATTTGTTAAAGCACCTGTTCCTGGGCCAATTTCTAAAATAGCATCCTCTTCTTCTACGTCAAGAAGTTCTACTATTTTATTACAGATATTTTTATCGTGTAAAAAATGTTGCCCAAGAGATTTTTTTGCAAATGTCATATCATTCCTTAAAGAAAATTAATTAAATATCCTGTAACATGTTGGCTCTTCAATAAGAAGATGTTTAATTTTTGGCAATGAATTTAAAATAGCTTTATAAGGAGCCTTATGCGTAATAAAGATTAACGGCACACCCTTTTGCGTTTCTGCCCTTTGAATAACTTGTGCAATACTTACATTTTCGTCAGCCAAGGCACCAGCAATATCTCGTAAAACACCAGTATTATCATGCACCATAAAACGTAAATAATAAGGATAAACACTTTCTTCAGAAGGCATTACTTCTGCTTTTTCAAGTACTTGCTCAACATAACCATAATTATTTGCTTCATCGCCCTTTGCTATAGATAAAATATCTGCCAATACTGCAGAAGCCGTTGGCAAAGCCCCAGCCCCTAAACCATGCATGAATAGTGAACCAACAGCATTACCCTCAACTCTTACGGCATTATACGCACCGCCAACCTTTGCAAGTAATAATCTTTCATGCACCAAGGCAGGAAATAAACCAGCTTCAATCTTACTTTCTGCTGTTTTATTTAAAGTAGCTTGCCCTATATGTTTGATTCTATAACCAAATTCACGAGAAAAATCAATATCCATACTCTCAACACTGCGTATGCCAGAAACAAGCATGTCTTCAAATGGATATTCAACACCCCATGCTAAACGTATAAGAAGATTGAGTTTATGAGCTGCGTCATAACCATCAATATCAAGACTAGGTTCTGCCTCAGCAAAACCAAGCTCTTGTGCTTGCTTTAAAGCTGTAGCAAAATCAAGGCCTTCTGTTGTCATCTGTGAAAGAATGTAGTTTGAAGTGCCATTTAAAATACCCATCAAAGAAATAATTTCATTTGAATTTAGCGATTCCTTTAAGGTTTCTACAATAGGAATACCGCCAGCAACAGCTGCTTCAAATTTGAGATGTAAATTATTTTTTGATGCAAGTTCAAATAGTTCAGCACCTTCTTCAGCTAAAAGAGCTTTATTTGCTGTTACAACAGATTTATTATTTGATAATGCTGAATATAGAGCTTTTTGTGGCAATTCAATACCACCCATAAGTTCAACAAAAACATCTACTTCTTTATCTTCTGTAATATCAAATACATTTGTTGTGAGTTTTACATTTTCAGGTGTAAAAGGACGAGATTTATTGACATCACGCACGCAAAGCCATTTTACTCTAATATTTCTACCTGTTCTACGACAAATAGTTTCTTTATTCTTTTCAAGTAGTTCAAGCAAACCAGAACCAACAACGCCAACTCCAGCAATTCCTAAAACAAGTTCTTTCATAGTTGAGCCTTATACAAATAAAAAACTCCTTTCAAATTGTATTGAAAACAAATTTGAAAGGAAGTTTTAATTTTTTTAGCGATTTATTACTTTTTTGATGTTTTTAATAGCCTGTTTAATTCGCATTTCATTTTCTATCAATGCAAAACGTACATATTGATCACCATAGTTACCAAAACCAATACCAGGCTGTGCTGCAACTAAGCCTTCTTGTAAGAGAAGTTTAGAAAATTCCATAGAACCCATGTGTTGCATATGTTCAGGAATTTTTGCCCAGCAAAACATAGTTGCTTTTGGCGGAGTGATATTCCAGCCAATGCGATTTAAACCATCACACAAGGCATCACGTCTGCTTTGATATACAGCACAAGCTTCTTTAACTGGCTCATAAGAACCATTTAAGCCAACAGTTGCTGCAATTTGAATAGGCTGAAAAATACCATAGTCAAGATAAGATTTAATACGAGTCAAGGCATGTACTAATTCTTTATTACCAACACCAAAGCCCATTCTCCAACCAGCCATAGAATAACCTTTAGTCATTGAATAAAATTCAATACCAACATCTTTTGCACCCTTAGCTTGTAAAAATGAAGGTGCCTTATAACCATCAAACACAAGATCAGAATAAGCTAAGTCATGGATAACCCACATCTTATGTTCTTTAGCAAAGTCAACAATCTTTTCAAAAAATGCAACATCAGTTACTTGTGTTGTTGGATTGTGTGGAAAATTGATAATCAATAATTTAGGCGGTGGCCATGTTTGCTTAACTGATGTTTGTAAATCATCAAAAAAATCACGGTCTTCGCCAATAGGCACACGTCTTACATCTGCACCACATAAAATTGGAGCATACACATGTATTGGATAAGATGGATCTGGAGCAAGCACAACATCACCAGGTTCAAGCATAGCCAAGCATAAGTGAGCTAAGCCCTCTTTTGAACCAATAGTTGCAATTGCTTCGCTATCAGGATCAAGATCAACATCAAATTGCCTTTTATACCAGTCGCATATAGCTTTACGAAGGTTAGGAATACCCCTAGATGCAGAATATCTATGGTTAACAGACTTACCTGAGGCTTCTTTAAGTTTTTCCACAATATGATCTGGTGTGGCAAGATCAGGATTGCCCATCGCTAGGTCAATAACATCTTGATTCTGTTGACGTAATTGTTTTTTTAATTCAGTCACAACAGCAAAAGCATAAGGAGGAAGCCTTTTCATTCTAGGGAATTCAAACATAAAAACCTCTATTTTCTAAATATATAAATAGCTTACAATAAAATCTTTTAGACTATTGTACACTTGATAAAAGTATAGTAAAAATAAGTAATACTGTAAAGTAAATTATAGCCTTGCATTAAAATTTTGCCATGCAAGTATAGGAAATAAACATGATATCCAAGCAAGCTTCACTCATAGAAAATGATGATAATGAAGAAAATATAGAATGTATTAAAGGAACTATAGACAGGATTATATTTTCAAATGCAGAAAATGGCTACGCAATCATTAAACTTCAAGCAAATAGCAAACATGAAGACGCAACTACTGTAGTAGGAACTATTCCAAGCCCTAGAATCGGTGGTTTTTATGCTTTTAAAGGTGAGTGGATAAGACATCCAAAATTTGGAAAACAGTTTTCTTTTTCCTTTTACGAAGAACAATTGCCTGAAAGCTTGGACGGCATTAAAATGTTTCTTGCATCTGGTGTTATTAAAGGTATTGGCAAAAAACGTGCTGAAAATATAGTCGAACATTTTGGTTTAGATACATTTAATATACTCGATAACGAACCAGAAAAAATATTAGAAGTAGCTGGCATAACAAAAAAAGTTGTAGAAAGTGTAAAAAATTCATGGGCAGAACAGCAAGGCATAAGAGAATTAATGGTTTTTCTTAGTCCACATGGTATTGGCCCCGCTCTTTCAGTAAGGCTTTATAAGCAATACGGTGCAGATGCTATTGAAATTATAAAAGAAAATCCCTACAGAATGGCAATGGAAGTGCGTGGCGTTGGCTTTTTAACTGCTGATCAATTTGCTCTTAGCCTTGGTTTTGATGAAGACTCCCCATTAAGAGCGCAAGCAGCTGCATTTTATATATTAACCAAAGAAGCAGACAATGGACACGTTTACCTGCCAAAAGACGAGCTTATAAGACTTACAGTGAAACAATTAGCTATTGATGAAGCCATTGTTTCTTATGCTATCAAGTATTTAGAAAGGGGCGAGCATGTAGTTAGTGAATACTTTGAAGAACATACAGCTATCTATCTTTCTGATTACCATCATTTTGAAACTCAAATTTCCTTTTATTTAGGCAGATTACTTGCAACTCCAAAACAAGTGTTTTTTAAAGATGTAGATAAAGATGTAGCTGAAATAATAAAGGCTTTTCCCGTAAAGCTTGCTGAAAGCCAAGAAGAAGCAGTATACACAGCTGCAAAATCAAAAATGATGATTTTAACTGGTGGACCAGGTACAGGTAAAACCACTATTATCAACGCAATTATCAAAGTTTTTCAAAAAGCAAAAGCAAAGATCTTACTTGCAGCACCAACGGGAAGAGCTGCAAAAAGAATGAGTGAAACAACAGGTTTAGAATCAAAAACCCTGCATAGGCTTCTTGAATACAATCCAAATGAAAATGGTTTTGCACGCAATGAAAACAATAGTTTACAATGCTCTTTACTTATTATTGATGAAGCGTCAATGATAGATATTTACCTCATGTACAGCTTAATCAAAGCAATTCCGCAAACCTGTACTGTAATTTTTGTTGGCGATATCAATCAGCTGCCTTCAGTTGGTGCTGGCAACGTATTAAGAGATTGTATCTATTCAAATAAAATACCCGTTGTTGAATTAACTCAAATATTTAGGCAAGCTGAAAAAAGTGACATTATCAAAAATGCACACAGAATAAATCAAGGTATAGTACCAAACTTGATGGTTGATAAACAAACAGAAACTGACTTTTATTTTGTGAGCGAAGCAGACGCACAAAAAGCAGCTGATATTATCGTTGAACTTACCTCAAAAAGACTTCCAAAGAAATATGCTTTCGATCCCTTTTTAGATATTCAAGTTCTTTCACCCATGATTCGCGGCACTTGCGGAGTACTCAATTTAAATAGGCAATTACAAGCAAATCTAAACCAAGAAGGTGATTTTTTACAAAAAGATGATAAAATCCTGCGTGTTAACGATAAGGTAATGCAAATCAAAAACAATTACGATAAAGATGTCTACAATGGAGATATTGGCATTATTTCAGATGTTGATTTAGAAGAAAAATCTATTTTAGTACGCTACGAAGACCGCTATATACCTTATTTAATAGAAGAGTTTGACGAACTAACTCTAGCCTATGCTATTTCAATACATAAATCGCAAGGTGGTGAGTATCCATGTGTGATAGTGCCACTATTAAACGAGCACTACATCATGTTACAAAGAAATCTCATCTACACTGCCGTTACACGTGGAAAAAAACTCGTTATCATAGTTGGCACACCAAAAGCATTGCGAATGGCTATAGCAAATAACACTATTCACAAAAGATTCACAAAGCTTGCCGAGCGTTTAGCTCTTGCTCAGGAAGTTTAGTTTTTTTTGTCTCCGACGGACAAGAGAGATTTGCCTTCGGCGACCAAAGGACTACCGTCCTTTGGAAAC
>CAYJHN010000125.1:0-2031 GCA_964369985.1 uncultured Desulfovibrionaceae bacterium
AAGTATAAAAAGTAAGAAGAAAAAAGCAGCAGAATATATCCAAAGCGAAAGTCCCAAAAAGGTAAACTCACTAAAAACTTCGCATGAAGTGGTGACGCAGAAATAACTATTTGTATCAAAAATATTTAACAATGAAAAAGCAAAGCCTAATAGAATGAATATGTATGAACTATAGTTAAATAGTGATTTTTTCATCAAAACCTCTTTATTTTTTAAAATTGGCAAAAGCCATTAAATGATGAATATATAAAAAAAATTTGTATAACACAGGAGTAAAAGGGTCAACTTAAAATACTTTCCTTTAAAGAAAAACAAGGATTTTTTACTATAAACTACTCATTATACTTTATTTTTAGCAAAAAAATCATAAGCTTGCAAAAAAAAGATTTACAAGCTATAAGTGTTGTGCACAATTTTATTCTATTTTTTCGCGTGCCATCTTTAACGAGGAGTTTGCATGTTCGCTTTTATTGTACGACGAGTTATCCAAGCCATTATAGCTTTGCTTATCATTAGTATGATTGGCTTTGCTATTAAGTATTCTTTTGGTGACCCAGTTCGTGAGCTTGTTGGTGTTTCTGTTTCTGTGGAGGAACGTGAAGCAATTAGGGAGCAATTAGGTCTAAATGATCCTATTGCTGTACAATGGTGGAGATTTTTGAAAAATGCTGTTCAAGGCGATTTTGGAACATCTTTAATATATAGAAAGCCGGCTATGGATATTATTATCGAAAAAGCCCCTGCCACACTAGAGCTTGTCTTGCTTTCGACTATCTTGATTATTATCACCTGTATACCCGCCGGGGTTTACTGCGCTATCAGACAAAAAACCTTACTATCTCGAGCAATTATGGCAATTTCAGTCATAGGTGTTTCTATTCCAGTTTATTTATTTGCTATTGCTTTTATTCTTTTATTTGCCGTTGATTTGGGTTGGCTGCCTGCCTATGGCCGAGGAAATACCTCAATGATTGGCTGGTGGGAAACAAATCTCCTTTCATGGGAAGCATTTAAGCATATCATCTTGCCTACTGTTGCCCTTACTATTATTATGTTGCCTTTATTTATCCGCCTTATTAGAGCGGAAATGGTTGAATGTATGCAAACTGAATATGTAAAATTTGCTAAAGCCAAAGGGCTTTCAAATTATGCTATTATTATGCGTCACGCCTTTAGAAACGCACTTTTACCTGTTATTACAATGGGTGGCGTGCAAATAGGAACCATGATTGCCTTTACCATTCTTACTGAAACTGTTTTCCAATGGTCAGGCTTAGGCTTTATGTTTATTTCAGCGGTTGAAAGAGCTGATACACCAATGCTTGTGGCTTATCTGCTTTTCTGCGGTATTGTCTTTGTGGGTGTAAACACCTTTGTTGACATTATTTACGGCTTGGTCAACCCAATGGTTCGTATTACAGGGAAAAAATAATGAATAAATTTCAAAAACTCTTAGATTCTGACTTTTGTTACTATTTTCTAAAGGATAAAGTTGCAGTTGTAAGTGCTATCATACTTATTCTTTTATTTGTAGGTGCTTTTGGTGCTCCTTTTATCGCACCGCACACTCCTTATGATGCCACAACTATTGACATCATGGATTCAGAACTTCCTCCTGTTTGGATGGAAGGAGCTGACGAAAGATTTATGCTTGGCACTGACGATCAAGGCCGTGATATTTTCTCAGCTATGCTTTATGGCATGCGTGTTTCACTTATCATTGGTTTTGGTTCAGTTATTTTACAACTTATTCTTGGCATTGTTATTGGCCTTGCTTCTGGTTACGGTTCTGAAAGGTTAGACAATATCTTGATGCGTTTTGCTGATATTCAACTTTCATTTTCATCATATATGGTTGCGATTTTCTTTGGTGCTATCTTGATGGCAGCAGTTGGCGTTGCAGGCTATGAAAAAATTGCTGTACCTTTCTTGATTTGTGTTATTGGTTTATCTGAATGGCCAAAAATGGCAAGAACTGTTCGTGGTTCTGTGCTTGCAGAAAAGAAAAAAGAATATGTAGAAGCAGCTAGG
>CAYJHN010000125.1:2045-5858 GCA_964369985.1 uncultured Desulfovibrionaceae bacterium
CGTTCTGGCTTCAACTATTTCTTCTCTGGTTTTTGGTGGATTACTCTTTTCCCAGGTATTTTATTGATTTTACTTTCTCTTTCAATAAACCTTCTTGGTGACTGGCTTCGTGACTATCTCAATCCAAAAATTTATAAAGATTAAGAGGAATCTGCCACAATGAAAGACCTCCCACTTTTAGAAGTTTCAAATTTATCTGTTGAATTTGCAACACGCCGCATGAACTTGCTTGCTGTAAACGATGTTTCATTTACTATTAACCCTGGCGAACGTCTTGGTATTGTTGGTGAATCAGGTGCAGGTAAATCAGTTACAGGCTTTTCACTTATCAATTTAATTTCTCGTCCTGGCTATATTTCAAAAGGTTCTATTCTTTTTGAAGGCATTGACATTGTAAAAGCAAATGAAAAAACATTACGTGATTTACGCGGTAATAGAATTTCCATGATATTCCAAGACCCTATGATGACACTTAATCCAGTGCTCACAGTTGGTCAACAAATGCGTGAAACATTGCTTGCACACAAGAAAATGACTATCAAAGAAGCAGACGAAATTGCTATAGACAGATTAAAAAGAGTGCATATTCCTTCACCTGAAACTCGCTTAAAGCAATACCCACACCAGCTTTCTGGTGGTATGCGTCAGCGTATTGTTATTGCTATCGCTCTTTTGACTGATCCAGCTCTTATTATTGCTGATGAGCCAACAACAGCTCTTGACGTGACAATTCAAGCTGAAATCATGGAATTACTTCTTGAACTTTGCGAAAAAAGAAATATGGGCCTTATTCTTATCACACACGATCTTGGCGTTGTATCACAAGTAACGCAAAATATTGCAGTTATGTATGCTGGCAAGATTGTTGAAAAAGCTCCAACAATGAATATCATTGATAATCCAGCTCACCACTACACAAGCGGACTACTCGCCGCACTTCCACATGGAAAATCAACTGTGAAAGCTGGCCAAAGAGCAAGATTGAATCAAATTCCTGGTGTTATGCCTTCGCTTGCTGCTGTGCCAAGTGGTTGTGCTTTCCACCCACGTTGTGAAAGATGCGAAGAACTTTGTCAAAAAGAAATTCCATTACTCAAAGAAGTCAGCAAGGATCATTTTGTTGCTTGCCACTTTCCAAACAACAACTAAAACCATAGCTTAATAAGCACAAAGGTTTCTTATGTCCAAACCATTACTCTCACTCAATAAAGTAGTAAAACACTTTGATATTTCAGGTGGTTTTCTTGATAAATTGAAAATGACACCAGAAGGAATCAAGGTTAAAAAAACAGTTGTACATGCTGTTAACTCAGTTTCTTTTGATATATTAGAAGGCGAAACACTTTCTGTTGTTGGCGAATCTGGCTGTGGTAAATCTACCTTAGCAAGAACGGTTATCCGTTTATACAAGCCAAATTCAGGCGAAATTCTTTTCAGAAATGAAAGAATTGATAGCCTTGACGATAAGCAAATGCTGCCTTACAGAAAAAAAATGCAGATGGTTTTCCAAGATCCTTATGCTTCACTCAATCCGCGTATGAAGGTGCGTTCTATCTTAGAAGAACCAATTCGCTTCCATAATAAAAACATTTCAAAAAATGAAGTGCGTGATAAAATGGAAATGGTGATGGAGCAAGTAGGTATCTCGCCGCAGTGGGCTGATCGCTTTCCTCACGAATTTTCAGGCGGACAAAGACAGAGAATTTCTATAGCTCGTGCTCTTGTTGTTGACCCTGAATTTATCGTTGCTGACGAACCAATTTCAGCTCTTGACGTATCTATTCAAGCTCAAGTGCTCAATTTGATGATGGATTTACAAGATAAGCATAAATTAACTTATCTCTTTATTTCACACGATTTATCTGTTGTTGAACATATTTCAAATCGTGTTGCTGTTATGTATCTTGGTTCACTTTGTGAATTAGCTCCAGCTGAAGAATTATTCAATAATCCTCAGCACCCATACACTCAAGCCTTGCTTTCAGCTATTCCAAACTTTGGCACTGACCCTAAAAAACGTATACGTCTTGAAGGTGAAGTTCCAACTCCTATTAACATTCCAAGTGGTTGTGTGTTTCATGGCAGATGCAAATACGCTATGTCACGCTGTATGGTAGAAGTTCCTCAACCACAACAAGTTGGCAATAGCATAGTTGCTTGCCATCTTATGGATAACTAATGCAAATACGCACCCTAAGCTATGTCACATCAATCTTAGTCTTTGCACTAGGTGTGGCCATGTTCTTGCCTATTTTCACGGCTTGGTACTTTGATGAAAGTATCACTATCTTAGCCGCAATAAGTGCAGGAATGTTAGCTTTAGGTGCGTTTTTTTCTTATATTTTTAAACCCAAAAAAGAAGTCAGTCTCACCAATAAAGAAAGCATAGTTATAGTTGGCTGTAGCTGGCTAGTAGCCTGTATTTGTGGTGCATTGCCCTTTATTTTTGTAGGCAATCTTTCTATAGCTGATGCTTTTTTTGAATCTGTATCTGGCTTTACCACTACTGGTGCATCTATTCTTACAGATATAGAAGTCTTGCCACACGGTCTTTTAATGTGGCGATCTTTCACACACTGGCTTGGTGGTATGGGTATTATTGTTCTTACCCTCGCAATTTTGCCAATGCTTGGCATGGGCGGTATGCAATTATTTAAAGCCGAAGTTACTGGCCCGCAAAAAGATAAGCTCATGCCCAAAATCCATGATACTGCAATGTATCTATGGCTTGTATATTTCTTACTTACTCTTGTGCTTTTTGCCTTGCTTCTTATAGGTGACATGACTTGGTTTGACGCTTTAGCTCATACTTTTGGCACTGTTGCAACTGGTGGTTTTTCTACACAAAATGCTTCATTAGCAAATTATTCTTCCTATATACAATGGCTTGTGATTATTTTTATGTTTGTTTGCGGTGTAAACTTTACCCTGCACTATCGACTACTTTTTGCAAAAAAATTCACTTATTTCTCTAATACTGAATTTAAAATCTATGCTCTTATTACATTAATTGCCTCTTTATGGATTGCCTCTCTACTTATCTATAATCATGACGCAAATTACAGCATTTCTGACAGTATCAGAGACGCTACCTTCCAAGTTGTAAGTATTTGTACAAGCACAGGTTTTGCAACTACAAACTATGAATTATGGCCATTTTTCTCACAAGGTATCATACTATTTGTTATGATTATGGGTTGCTGTGCTGGATCTACTGGC
Source organism: uncultured Desulfovibrionaceae bacterium (assembly GCA_964369985.1). GTDB lineage: Bacteria > Desulfobacterota > Desulfovibrionia > Desulfovibrionales > Desulfovibrionaceae > CAYJAZ01. The sequence goes on from CAYJHN010000125.1 coordinate 5,265, forward strand.
GGCGGTATAAAAGTATTGCGTTTTTGCCTTTTGCATAAAATTGCAAATAAAGAAGTTTTACGCGTGTTACACCCAAGGGCTCTTACTTCTATAAAACTTGAAGAAAAACCAGTTCCGCCTGATGTTCTTACTGGTGTTGTTGCCTTTGTTATTATATATGTAATGATAGTTTTTGCTTCTGGCCTTGTTATTACACTTTTTGGGCACGATTTTGCTACCGCTTTTTCAGCTGCAATCTCAGCTTTTTCAAATACAGGCCCTGGTTTTGGAAATATAGGACCAGTTGAAAATTTTGCTTTTTTTGAAGCACCTGTAAAATATTTACTTTGTATTATTATGCTTATAGGCAGACTTGAGATATTTACTATTCTCTTACTTTTTATGCCTTCATTTTGGAAGTCTTAGTCTCTATATTTTTTTATTTGTCTCCGACGGCCAAAGGACTACCGCCCTTTGGAAACCCTTATAGTGAGCGGATAAACGAAGGGTGCTGGCTAAAGCAATTGTTTATTTTTTTGGCTTGCTTTTTCTGTTTTTTCTTTTTTTATTTGCGAAAAAGTTTTGCCTTTGGCAAATACTGTTTCGCGTTAAAAA
>CAYJHN010000126.1:0-5850 GCA_964369985.1 uncultured Desulfovibrionaceae bacterium
GAATCAATCTATCTCGAGCCTTTCTTAAACAATCAAGTCTTCTTATTTTAGATGATTGCACTTCAGCCCTTGACCTGCGAACAGAAAGAAAAGTTCATCAAGCTATACAAGAAAACGACATGTATGCAAGTATCCTTCTTATTTCACAAAAAGTTGTGAGTGTTAAAGATATGGATAAAATTTATCTTCTTGAGAAAGGTTCTCTTGTGAGTGTGGGAAGTCATAATGAATTGATTCAAAACTCTCCTCTTTATAGAGATTTTTGCAAGTCACAAAATTTTGCCCTTGAAATAGAAAAAGTAGAGGAGGAAGAACAACATGGCTAGATTCGGAAAAATGCCCTCCTCAGCAAAGAATAAAATTTTTGAAAATGATAAAGATAAAAAATTCGACTATGATAAAGCATCTCCTTTTGATAAAGAGAAAGCTGATAGAATGAGAAAGTTTAAAGAAAGACGCTCTCGCTCTATGCCTACTTCAGTTATTATAAAAAGATTGATAAAGTACTTAGGTCAAAGTCGTTATATTCTTTATGGCATTTTCTTTATGCTTATTATTTCAACGCTTCTTAATGCAACAAAACCATATATATTAGGTAAACTTATTGATCTTCTTACAGATTTATATAAAGGAGACAAAAGCATTTTTGACTCTTTTTATTTCTATATTATAGCTCTTGTGGCTGCTACAACTTTTGCCTCTCTTATACAGTATGGGCAAGGATATTTATCAGGCCGTCTTAACAAAGCAGTTATATATAATCTACGTCAGGACGTTTTTGAAAAACTTATCAAACTTCCTTTAAATTATACTGAAAGCCGTAATCATGGGGATATGATAAGTAGGGTGGTGAATGATACTGAAAATGTGTCAAAGATTGTTTGCCAAAGTGTAGCATCTTTTTTCTCTTCAATAGTGAGTATTGTGAGTATTACTTGTATTATGCTTATGATTTCACCATTATTGACATTGCTTATCTATATAATGGTTCCCCTTTCGATAGTTTTAACCAAATATCTTTCGCAAAGAATGCGTAAATATTTTAAAATAAAGCATGAAATTTTGGGAAAACTTGAAGGAAATATCGAAGAAAGTACATATGGTTATGAAACTTTGCTCACTTATAATCAAAGAGAAAGAATGTCTGAGAAGTTTATAAATCTCAATAAAGAGTATAGAAACATCTCAATTAAAGCTAGTCTTTTGAGTAATTGCATCTTTCCTTTGCTGATGATTCTTTCTGGTGTAACGTATATCGTGATTCTTTTTATAGGCTCTATAATGACTCTAAAGGGAATAATTACTATAGGTACAATTCAAACATTTCTTTTATATATTAGGCAGATAACACAACCACTAAACAGTATTACTAGTTTATATGCTCAAATACAAACAGCTTTAGCAAGTGCTGAACGTTTTTTTGAAATCTATGATGCTGCTTCTGAAGTAGACAATGGCACTCTTGCTATCGAGCGTGTTCGCGGTGATATAGAAATTAAAAATATTGATTTTTCTTACGATTCTGACAAAGTTATCTTAGAAAACTTTAATCTCAATGTAAAAAAAGGACAAAAAATTGCTATCGTTGGTGAAACTGGTTCAGGAAAAACCAGTATTATCAATATGATTATGCGATTCTATCCATTTAGCTCAGGCTCTATCACGCTAGATAATACCAATCTTACAGATTATACCTTAGAAAGTTTAAGAGCAAATATCGCTCTTGTTCCACAAGATACTTTCTTTTTTTCTGGTTCTGTTCGTCAAAACATTCTTTATGGTGCTACTATAGCAAGTGATATTTCTAGTGAAAAATTAGAAGAGAGTATTATAAATGCAGCACTTTGTGCCAATGCACATGACTTTATTATGCAATTGCCTGAAAAATATGACACTATTCTCTCTGCAGAAGCAAGTAATATAAGTGTAGGGCAAAAACAACTTCTTGCTCTTACAAGGGCATTTATGAAAGATGCACCAATAATTATACTTGATGAAGCAACAGCAAATATCGACACACTTACTGAAATGCACATCCAAAACGCCATTCTTTCACTTATGGAAAATAGAACTTGCTTTGTAATCGCTCATAGGCTTTCTACAATTGTTAATATGGATATGATTATCGTGCTTGATAAAGGCAAGATTGTAGAAAGTGGAACACATGAAGAGTTACTTAAACAAAAAGGATATTATTTCAACCTTTATAACGCATTATAGTTAAATTATAAACTTTATAACTTGTAAAGAACTAAGTAGTAGTAAAAAAGAAAAGCTATGTTAAATACATAGCTTTTTTTCTTATTATATGAATTAATAAGGATTTTTTCAGATAGGCTATAACTAAGCAATTTAAAAAACAATTTAGATGAACAATTTTCGTTCCATTTAAAATATACATTAAAACAAGTAGTTAGCTTTTATATTTCATTGTTGTTTTCGTGCTTTCGTGTTGTGTTTTATTTTTTTTAGCTATAACTATTTAGAATAATATAAAATATAAAAGCACGATACTATTTCGTCTTAGAAATTTAGACAAACTTGTTTTTTTGTCTTTGTTTTGTATGAAGAAGAATGAAGTATTTAGCTCTATGCTATTCCTTAGAAATATGCTTGTATAAAAGATTTGCGTGTTTGTTTTGCTTGCTTTTTTAACTGTTTTTATGTATAAATAAAATACGAGAAAGCAAACTTTAGTTGAGATGTCAAAAATACAAAAGCTAAGTTTTTATTTCGAAAAAAATACCATAAATTTATAAAATAATTCTATAGAATTGGAGTGCTTAGCTATGTATTGTAATTGGGCTGTAAAAAATATGAATAAGTTAAAAACTTGCTCGGTAAAGTATATCTTTTTTTGTTGTGTGCTGATTTTATTTTCTGCTCCTTCAAGTGCTTTTGCTCAAAAATCACCCTATTTATCAATTTGGGATTTGCCTTCTGATTATGATGGAAGTGCTTATCCATTAGAAAGAAATTTTGAAGCACCAAAAGGTGGAAATCTTGCTCTTTCTGCAATAGGTTTTTTTGATAGTTTAAATCCATTTAGTGCAAGAGGAACTTTTCCTTATATTCTAAGCCTTACCTACGAAAGTTTAGGTGAAGTGATTGATAGAAAAAATACTGTTATTAGAGGTGTATTAGCTGAAAATTTTGAATTAAATGAGGATAGAAGTGTATTAAAGGTTTATCTCAAAGACGCAAAATTTTCTGATAATTCAAAAGTTGATGCTCATGATGTTGTTGCTACTTTTAATGCTTTAACTACTCAAGCATCGCCTATTTATAGTGAATTATACAAAGATGTTATTAAGGTTTATGCTGAATCAGATAAGCTTATTGTTTATGAATTTTCAGAAAATAAAAGCAGAGATTTACCTCTTGATGTATGTCTTTTACCTGTTTTTCCAGCAGAATTTTTAAAAAATAATAATCTAGGTGAGCCAAGTAGAGAGTCTTTAATAGGTAGTGGGCCTTATAGAGTAAAAGATGTTGAATTTGGTGTGCAGCTAATTTTAGAAAGACGTGATGACTATTGGGCAAAAGATCTATCATATAATCAAGGTAGATATAATTTCGATACTGTTACTACAGATTATTTTCGTGATGCTTTTGCTGCACGACAAGCTTTTTTAGCAGGTGAGCTTGATTATTATAGCGAAAGCAGTATAAAAGACTGGCTCTATTCTTATGATACAGATGCAGTAAAAGATGGAAGAATAACAAAACTAGCAAGTCCGCACGATTCAGCTATTGGCATGATGGGGATAATTTTCAATACAAGAAAAACTCTTTTAGCAGATAAAAATGTACGTCATGCAATTAGTTTGCTTTTTGACTTTGAATGGATTAATAAATCAATGCTTCATAATTCTGTAACTCGCTGTACAAGCTATTTTACACGCCATGATTTTGACTTACAAGTAAAACCCACTCCAGCAGAATTAGAGCTGCTTCTTCCTTATAAAGATCAACTTGATCCTGCTGTTTTTGGTGATTTTGTCACAATGCCAATAACAGATGCGTCTGGAAATGTTCGCGAACAAATGAGACAAGCAGTAAAATTACTGAAAAAATCTGGTTGGGAACTCAAAAATGGGATAATGCAAGATAAAGAGGGTAATCCACTAAAACTTACTTTTGTAAGTGCAAGTGCTGTTCATCAAAAAAACTATGCTTCCTTTCAAGAAAATCTAAAACGCATTGGTATTGATTTAACAATACAATTACTCGATCAAAATCAATATGTCGACAAAGTAAGAAATTTTGATTATGATCTTATGTATACATATTTAAGTCAAAGTTCTAATCCAGGAAATGAACAAAGAAATTATTGGTCAAGCGAGGCAGCAGATAGACCAAGCTCTAGAAACTATGCAGGTATAAAAAGTCCTGTTGTGGATATGCTTGTTGAAAAACTTATAGCTGCTACATCAAGAGAAGAAATGAAAATTGCAGCAAATGCACTTAATAGAGTGCTAATGCACGGATATTATGCTATTCCAACATGGTATCAAGGTGGTTATCGTAAAGCTTGGTGGAAAGATAAAATCCACGGAGGCACTAATCTAGCAACAAAAACACCTACAGAAACTTGGTATAGAGTGCAATAGCTATTAATAGAAAACATACTTATATTATTTTTCAAGCAAAAAGCTACCTATCTTACATATATGACCATAGAGGACTTAAAAGTTTTAATAATTTGCTTATTCTTAGCTTTTGTATTTCATAGTCTCATATATTAAAATAGTCAATTTGTGTAAAATAAACTCTATAATAAACTTATAGTATAAAGTTATATAGCATTTTTCCGATAAAAGTAGAGTAAACTATAAAATTGTAGTTTTAAGGAGTTTAGCTATGTTTTCAATTGAGAAAAAATTAAATATACTCATAGGTTCACTATTAGTTGTACTTGCTTCGGTGATAATATTTATCAACTCAATATACGATAAAATAAGTATGCAAGAGCAGCTTATAAATCAACAACTTCCGCTTTTCTCAAAAGAAATTGTGAATACAATAGATAGAAAGATTCTCGAACCGGCTAGAGGACTTGATCTTATAATCAAAAGTCCTACTCTTCAAGATTGGATTGCAGAGGGCGAGTCAAATGACGAATTAGAAACTATCTATTCTATGCTCAATTCAATTGTAACAACATACGACACTCTTGGTGCAAACTTTGTTTCAAATCAAACTAAACAATACACAGACTTGAATGGCACGAAGAGAGATTGGTCTTATAGAGTAAGTGATAAAGATACATGGTTTACTGCTTTTAGAGATAGTAATGCGTCAACAAATATTGTTGTATATGTAAATGATCCTGTTTGGGGATATAAAGCTTTTATCAACAGAAGGGTTGATCACAAAGGGAAGTTTGCCGGTTTGCTTGCGGCTGCCATAGATATTCGTGATTTTGCTGGGGAACTTAGCTCAAGAACAATTGGTGAAGACGGTAATACTTTTTGTGTTGATTTGAATGGCCTTATAAAAATGCATAGTGACACTTCACTTATCAATAAAAACATTGCAGATGTTTATCCACAATATGCTGAAATTTTTCCACAAATGGAAAAGAAAGCAACTTATTTTGCTGAATATGAAGGTGAAACAAAGGGTAAAAAAGACACAAGATTCACATTAAGCACTTTTTTACCATCTTTAGGATTATATCTTATAACTGAAGCCTCAGAAAATGAATTTCTTGCGGAAGGGCAAAATGCAATGCTTGTAAGTGCTGGTATTTCTATACTCCTTACTTTTCTTTCTCTTGTTCTTGCCTTTATTTTAATCAGAGGAATAGTAATACCACTTAAACGCACAGCACAATTTGCTGAAGAT
>CAYJHN010000127.1:0-5832 GCA_964369985.1 uncultured Desulfovibrionaceae bacterium
GTAGTTAAGCCACCTGGTTTATCTTGAATATCAACAGCAAGAACTTGTGAAGAACGTGAAGTGATATTATTTTTCTTCAATATTTCTATTGCTTTATTTGTGTCGTGCACGATAAGGCGTAAAATTCCAAAGTCAGAAGTATCAGCTAATGAAAGAGCAATAATATTCACATTTTCTTTTGCAAGAAGATTGGTTATATCTAAAAGAGTTCCTGGTTTATTTTCAAGAAAAATAGAAATTTGGTCTATTATCATATTTTTTCCTCCAATATTTATTATGAAAAATTATATCTATTGAGAATAATTTAAACTATACATAAATAAGTGCATTGTCAATTGTTTCAACTTTTTAGAATTTAACTTTTTTCTTAAACTTGACATTATATTAAAATCCACATAATTTAAAAGGACTGTTGCACGGTTTTTTCATATAATGAAATAACAATATGAGATATTCGAAAGACTGGCGTAGCACTGGAATAAAATAGTGGAAAATTTTCTATAAAATGGATAACAACTTTTAATAACTATGAAGGATAAAATTATGAAGTTTTTGCATGCTCAAGAATTTTGGAATAAAGACAGAATACAACATCATCAATGTCTTGCACTCTATAATGTACTTGAACAAGTGCAAAAAGCCCCTTTTTATGCACAAAGAATAAAAGAAACTGGCAAATCAATTGAAGAACTAGCAAGCCCAGAAGGTTTAAGAGCTTTTCCTTTTACTACTAAGCAAGATTTGCGTGATAACTATCCTTTTGGTTTAGCATGTGTTCCTGAAACAGAATTTGTGCGTATGCATTGTTCTTCTGGTACAACTGGGACACCTGTTGCTATTTCTCACACAAAAGAAGACATTGAAACATGGGCACAAATAATGGCTCGTTCTATGTTTATCACAGGCATGCGTAAGGAAGATGTGTTCCAAAATATGAGCGGTTATGGCCTATTTACAGGTGGTCTTGGTATGCATTATGGTGCTGAGGCTCTTGGCTGTTTGACTATTCCTGCTGGTGCTGGAAATACAGTTCGTCAGATTAAGCTTATTGAAGATTTTAAAGTTTCAGCTGTACATATTTTACCATCTTATGCCTTGCATGTTGCACAAAAGTTACAAGAGGCTGGAACAAAAAATACTTCGCTGAGAATTGCTCTTGTTGGTGCCGAACCTTACACAGAAAATATGCGTAAAAAAATTGAGAACATGCTCAATTTAAAAGTATACAATTCTTTTGGATTATCAGAAATGAATGGCCCTGGTGTTGGCATGGAATGTGAAGCACAGCAAGGTATTCATATTTGGGAAGACCATTATATAGTTGAAATTATTGATCCTGAAACAGGTGAAAATCTTCCTGATGGCGAAATTGGCGAGCTTGTACTTACTACACTTTCACGCGTTGGTATGCCTATTATTCGTTACCGTACAAGAGATTTGACACGAATTCTTACCGATGTATGCCCATGCGGAAGAGTGCATAAGCGTATAGACAGAATTCAAGGCAGAAGTGATGATATGATTATCTTAAAAGGTGTTAATATTTATCCTATGCAAATTGAAAAAATTCTTATGGAATTTGCTGAAGTGGGCAACAATTATCAGATTATTCTTGAGCAGGAAGGCGTGCTTGAACATATCCGAGTTCAAGTTGAAATTAAGCCTGAAGAATTTGTTGAAGATATGCGTGTATTGCATAAATTGCGTGATAATATAGCTCATCGTATACATGATGAAATTCTTATCACACCAAAAGTAGAACTCTTGCAACAAAATTCTTTACCGCCAATCGAAGGAAAAGCACAAAGAGTTACTGATAATAGATTAAAATAATTGCGTAAAATATTTAAAGAAACACCTTGCTTATTTTTCATTTTGTCCTTTTTAAAAAAGCTTTTAAATGAAAAATAGCTTGGTGTTTTTTTATATTAACTATATTAAGCTCAGAAAAATTATGAATACTGTACGCCATGCATAAGTGGAAGTGATTTTATTTGAACTTCTGTTGTACTTGCTCTGCTTGAGACATAAGCCATGTTTCTTTTGAAATGCTTAAGCCTTGTTCTTTAAGAGTCTCAATAATAAAAAGGCAAACTTGCTCTATATTGTTTTGCATTATATTATAATCTTGTTCAGAAACTTTATTTTGCGTAAGCTCAACAAGATTATAAGTAAGAAGATTTTTTAAAAGCAGTGAAAAATCTTTCCCTTTAGCTAATGTTTCAAGGCTTTTAAAAGCCCATTTATAAAAAGGCATATACTTTTTTTGTAAAAGAAAATAGCAAGCAAGAGCATTTTCTAAAAATCTCATACAGGCAAGACTAGCACCAATGCCATCTTGTCGTTTAAGTAGACGTAAAAGATTGTATTGCCCACTTTGTGCCATAGTTGCAAGCCTTGAGGCTATTTTCTTTTTACGAACATCTTCAGGATAAAAACTAAGTAAAGCCTCTCTAAATGTAGTAAAATCACCTAAACCATCATAAAAAACATCTCCATTTGTGCAAGTTGCTAAAAAATGCTCGGGGATTACATACCATTCTTGCCATGTTTTAGGAACTTGGCTTTTATTTATAAAACGCTGGAAAAAGTTTTCTATAGTAAACAATCCCATACGTTGATCTGGCCTTGGTATAGTAGACTCTGAATCAATTCTTACAGTAAAGTCCATAAAGCGTGTGGGAAGAAGAGAAAAAGCATTTGCAATTTCAGGCGCAAAACGTGTGTATTCTTCTTGCCTTACCCAAATACATATGCCAGCACCAAAGTCATGATCTTGCGAATAAAGATCGTCAAAACCAAAGCACTCAGAACCTTCTCCTACTAAACCAATAGCTAAATGTTGAATATCCGTACCAAGAATATTTTTTAAAATAGGCTCTAGTGCATCATAATAAAACATACGTGAAAGAGTTAAGCCTTGCATCTCTATTCCTTTTTGAGCTGAATTATTTTTTAATTGATGGCCTTGTTTTTATTATTTCTCTCTATTTTCATCTATAAAATAATGGAATCCACTATACAGATGATTTTTGTAATAGAATTTCTTTTTCAGCCAAAGTAGGGTAATTAAAACGTGCGTTTATGTTTTCGTAACGTTCTTTTGCAAGGTTTCTTTTTTCTTTTTGTGCTCTTGCAATACAATCAAGGTAGCAGTCAAGCGTATTTTCTGAAAGTGTTTCTATTTCGGAAGTAAAATAGAAATCAAAACGTTCTGTTTGTTTTGAAAATTGTAAAGGAAATTCTTTAGCAAGCTCAACAAGCCATTGTCTTTCTACTTGTGCAATAGCTTGAACTTTATCCATATTAGGTGAAACACAAGGAATAAGATTGTCCATGCGTGCATATTTTTCCATAAGTAAGTTACGTCCAATTTCTTTTGCCTGTATAAGATCTTGTAAGTAAGATTCTATATATTCATCTGAAAGCACAGAAAAAATCATCCAACGCCAATGACGAAACATCTCTGGATTTTGCTGGCAAGATGCTGGGCCACTTTCTTGTTTTACATTTAAAAACATTTCAAGTTCGCGTTCTACAACTTCGTTAATATTTTCTTCTCTTGTTTGTGTCATGTGATAATCCTATTTCAAATATTTCTTATGAAATTACATTTTTTAGCTATGAAACGAAAGCTGTTTATAGCTCTCCACTTTTTCACTATAAAGCTGATTATGCTTTGCTAACAATCAAACTTAAGATAATGCTATACTTAATTTATTCATTTTTTTATAAAGATGAGGGCGTGATATTCCAAGCATGCGTGCAGTTTGTGCCTTATTTCCATCACAAGTGATGAGAGCTTGCATAATAGCATGTTTTTCAGTTTGATCTATACGTTTGTTTAGATTAAGCGAATTATAAGCAGAAATGCTTTGAACTGCGGGTTCTTGTATCAAATTGCCATTTAAGGTGTTTTCAATATCTTTTGCTGTGACACATTGTTGTGGAGCTACAACTAAAACTCTCTCAAGTATGTTTTTTAATTCACGAATATTTCCTTTCCATACTTGTTTACACAATACAGCTATGGCTTCTTGCGATAAATATTTGTGAAGCATTCCGTGTTGGAGAGCAAGTTTTCGCCATATATTTTGCGATAAATTTGGTATTTCTTCAGGAGTTTCACGTAATGGAATAAGTGTAAGAGGAATAACATTTAATCTATAAAAAAGATCCTCTCTAAAAGTTTTTTCCTCAACCATTTTCTCTAAATTTTGATTTGTTGCTGCAAGAATACGTACATTTATAGGACGACTTTTTTCACTGCCAATTGGAGACACTTGCTTGTCTTGTATTACTCTTAATAATTTGGCTTGCGTACTCAGGGGCATTTCGCCAATTTCATCAAGAAAAATAGTGCCATTTTCAGCTAATTCAAATTTTCCTTTTTTTCCATTCTTGTGAGCACCTGTAAATGCTCCGCTTTCATAACCAAAAAGTTCTGATTCAAAAAGGCTTTCTTGTATAGCAGAACAATTAATAGCAACAAAAGGGCCGTTTTTACGAGGGCTATGAGCATGAATGCTGTGTGCAAAAACTTCTTTACCACTTCCAGATTCTCCACGTAAAAGAACTGTTGTGTCAGTAAGAGCAACTTGCATAGCTAATTGTTTAAGCTTTTGATTTTTTGGATTAACTGCACTTAGATTATCAAAAGTATATCTTGTGTGCATATCAGTAAGAGGTTCTATTACAACATTCTTGTATTGCATCTATATTAGCAAAGCGTATATAACCTATTGCACCAATTATTTCATCATTTTTATATAAAGGCAAACGTGAAACAATATAAAGTTTACCATTAATTTTTTGTAGTTGATCATATTCAGCCACACCAGTTTGGGCAACAATATGCATACGTGTTCCATCAATAACCTCTGTAACATGTTTATCAAGAACACTATTGTCAACTCTATGTAATTCTTTAAAACTACTGTTTATATAGGCAAGAAAACCATCTTTATCTACTACCATAAGTGCTTCAGCACAGTGATCAATAATACAACGCTGTAATTCAGTAGTGTCATCAAATATTGTATCTAGCTTTGATTGTACAGACATAAAATTTCTCCTGAAAACCTCTTTTATCAATTATTTTGAATATGTGAAATAAAACTATTTTTTTTATTTGTTTTACAACAATAAATTAAGGCAAATGGGAAAGGTTTTTTACAATAAGTTCTTGTCTTTTATAATTATTTTGTTGAAATAATTTTGTTAATACCTCTTTACTTCTAACTAAAGGAAATAACTTTGAAAAATATGTCTTTTTTAGCAAAAAAATGGAGAAATGTTATTTAAAATAAAGCTTTTTAAACAAATATGTAGTGTTTTCTCAAAAGTATTTTTTTATATGAACTCAATTAAAGCTAAAAAAATATAAAATGAAATAATTATTTCTAATCCCTGTATACCAGAAAAATATTTCAATTTACAATGCCCTAAAACACCTATTTGCTTCATCATATAATAAAACTACAAAAATGTAAATAGTTTGAAAGTAATTTTCCAAAAAAATGTAAATGTTTGTTACACATGTCATAAATGTGAATCCCTAAATGTGTTCATTATAAGAACATTTGCTAATGCTTTGAAATAAAAGTATTTTTTAAATGTTTTATTTCAAAATATTATTTGAAAATAAAAAAAGTGTCACACTTGAATACACTTAAATAATTAATCTTTGTGAAAAAAAACTCAATGAAAATATTAAATATATGTTTTTATTGTTTTTTTATTTATTTGTTCGATTTGGTATCAATCTTGCTAATATATAATTAAATACAAGATACAAAAAAGCATAGAATAAAAGATTAACCTCTTTTATCA
>CAYJHN010000128.1:0-4921 GCA_964369985.1 uncultured Desulfovibrionaceae bacterium
TAGCCACCATAAAAAAAGGCACTTTTTTTATGGTTTTTAAAGCGAAACAGTATTTGCCAAAGGCAAAACTTTTTCGCAAATAAATAAAAAAATAAATGAAACATAAACAAATAAAACTGCTTTAGCCAAAACCTTTCGATTAACCGCTCACTATAAAGGTTTCCAAAGGACAGTAGTCCTTTGGTCGCCGAAGGCAAAAAAACCGCCGAAGACAAAAAAAACTGCCGAAGGCAAATCTCTCTTGACCATCGAAGACAAAAAAAATTATTCAACACAATAAAAACTTGCTAATCAAAACACTTTCTAGTATTCTATTTCTTATTTTTTGACACGTTATTATATGCGAGAATTTATTTATGGAACTAAAAAACTACGATCCTTCTACAGTTGAACCACATTGGTCAAAACACTGGGAAGACAATAATGTATTCACACCTGACATGCAAAGCGATGCAGAACCTTATTCTATTGTTATTCCGCCGCCAAATGTCACTGGTGCTCTTCATATAGGCCATGCATTCAACATCACTTTGCAAGATATTTTATGTAGACATAATAGACAATTAGGCAAGAAAGTTGTGTGGGTTCCTGGCACTGACCATGCTGGTATTGCTACGCAAAACGTGGTTGAACGTGCTTTAGCCAAAGAAGGTAAAACAAGACATGACTTAGGCAGAGAAGCTTTTATTGAAAAAGTTTGGGATTGGAAAGAAGAATACGGCGATAAAATCCTGAACCAAATCAAACGCATGGGTGCATCTGTTGACTGGAGTCGTGAAGCTTTTACTATGAATCCAAATCTTGCTCGTGCGGTAAGAAAGGTTTTTGTTCAACTCTATAATGAAGAACTTATCTATAAGGGCAAATATATTATTAACTGGTGCGGCAGATGCCATACGGCTTTAGCTGATGATGAAGTTGAACACGAAAACAAGAAAGATTCTATATGGCATATTGCGTATAAGGTGGTTGGATCTGACGAAACTATCACTATTGCGACAACTCGCCCTGAAACAATTGTTGCGGATACAGCTGTTTGCGTGCACCCGCAAGACGAAAGATATACGCACCTTATTGGCAAAAAAGTGATTGTGCCTATAGTAAACCGCGAAGTTCCTATCATTGCAGACACTTACGTTGACAAAGAATTTGGAACAGGTGCGTTAAAAGTTACTCCTTGCCACGATCATAATGACTGGACTTTAGGCCATAGCCATAATCTTGAATTTATTCAAGCTATTGACGAAGAAGGCATTATGAACGAACATGCCCAAAAATATAAGGGCATGACAAAGGCTGAATGTAGAAAAGCAATAGTTGAAGATATTGACGCACTTGGCCAATTGATAGAAATCAAACCTATAGATCATGCTGTAGGTGTTTGCTATCGTTGTAAAACAGTGGTTGAGCCACATGTTTCTATGCAATGGTTTGTTGCTGCAAAAAAACTCGCTCCAGCAGCGAGAGCGGCAGTGCCTGCTGAGATTAAAATCATTCCTGAAAATTGGGAAAAAACCTATTATAATTGGCTAGATGAAATACGCGACTGGTGTATTTCACGTCAAATTTGGTGGGGTCATAGAATTCCTGCTTGGACTTGCCAAGACTGTAACGAACTTATAGTTTCAGAAGAAGACGTGACAGTGTGTCCAAAATGTAAGTCTAGCAAGTTAGAACAAGATCCAGATGTTTTAGACACTTGGTTTTCTTCAGCTTTATGGCCATTTTCAACTTTTGGCTATCCTGACAAAACAGTAGATTTAGAAACTTTCTACCCTACTTCTACTCTTGTAACTGGCTTTGATATTCTTTTCTTCTGGGTTGCTCGTATGGTTATGATGGGCCAACACTTTATGGGCAAGGTTCCATTTAAAGAAGTGTATATCAACTCACTTGTACGTGATGCTCAAGGCAAGAAGATGTCAAAATCTTCTGGCAATGGTATTGATCCACTTGAAATGTCTGACAAATACGGTACGGATTCCTTGCGTTTCACACTTTGCTCACTTGCTGCAATGGTGCGTGACATTAAACTTTCTGAAACTCGTATTGAAAACAACCGTAACTTCCTCAATAAATTATGGAATGCTACAAGATTCTCACTTATGAATCTTGAAGGCTATAAAGCTGATCCAAACTTTAAAGCTGAAAATATTCCTGCTTCTGCTATACACCATGTTTGGATTTTACATCGCTTAGAAGAATTAAAAGTTGAAGTAAAACAAGGAATTGCTGCTTATCGATTCAATGATGTCGCACAAAATCTTTATAAATTCTTGTGGAATGAATTCTGCGATTGGTATCTTGAATTAGTAAAACCAGATCTCAAAGAAGAAAATGAGAAAAAACAATTAGCTCAAGAAGTTCTTTGCACTGTATTAAATGAATATCTTGTATTATTACATCCTATTGCACCATTTATTACAGCACAAATCTACCAAAGTTTACCAAACAACGAAAATAAGGATATAGCAACACTTTTATTCCCAGAAGAAAGAAAAAATTGCTTACGTCCTGACATTGTTGAAGATATGGTTTTTGTCCAAGACGTGATTTCTGCAATACGTACTATTAGAGCAGAGCTCAACATAAATCCTTCTTTCAAACTTACAGTTTTATTTAAACCTGACACTATGTATCAAGCTGATTTACTTGATCATTCAAGAAAATGGCTTTCTTTCATGGCAAAGGTTGAACACTTTATTCTTGATGAAAAAGAAGCCAAGAGAGAAATTCCAAAAGCTTCTGCTTCACAAATAGTGAAAAAAGCTGAAATTGTAGTTTTCTTAGAAAATGCTATTGATTTCAATGTGGAACTTGCAAGACTTGAAAAAGAATTAGTAAAACTTGGTAAAGAACATGCAATGCTAAGCGGAAAACTCAAGAATCCTAAATATGTTGACAACGCACCTGCAAATCTGGTTGAAGCAGACAAAGCAAGAGTTTCAGAACTTGAAGTTGCTATGCAAAGACTAGAAGAACTTAAGGCGAAGTTTTCAGCATTAATTGAGAATTAAGATGAGTAACATACCCGAATCTTTACAAACTATTATTGATCACTTTGCTCACTTACCTGGTGTTGGCAAAAAATCTGCTATGCGTATGGCTATGGTTTTACTCAAGTGGAATGAAGGCGAAGTAAAACGCATGGGGCAAAACATCTTTGAACTTCGTGATAAATTACATCTTTGTTCGGAGTGCAATGCTCTTTCAGATGTAAACCCTTGCCTTATTTGTTCAAATCCTGACAGGCTTTCAACTATGATTTGCCTTGTAAGCGATTGGGATAGCATGCTTACTATTGAAGAAGGTGCTTTTTATAAAGGAAAGTATGTTATTTTAAATGGTTTACTTGGCATGAACGATTCCTCAAGTCTTGAAATTGATAGACTTTTTCGCATATTGGATAAAAACGAAGTAAAAGAGCTTGTGCTTGCACTTGGCGCAACTGCCGAAGCAGAAGCAACTGCTTCTTATGTGAGAGAGCAAGTTTCACGCTTTTACCCACAAATCGAAGTAACTCGCTTAGCGCAAGGTATTCCACTTGGTGCAGAAGTGAAATTTATGGATAGAGAAACACTCAAACAATCGTTAGATTACAGACAAAAGATATAAACAGCTTTAAAAGGAAAGAATTATGAGATCCCATACTATGACAAAAGGCCTTGAAAAGGCTCCTCACCGTTCGCTTTTACACGCATCAGGTTTCACAAAAGAAGAATTACGTCGCCCACTTATTGGTGTGTGTAATGCTGCAAATGAAATTGTGCCTGGGCATATTCACTTAGATAAAATTTCAGAAGCTGTTAAAGCTGGCATACGCAATGCTGGCGGCACACCGCTTGAATTTCCTGCTATTGCTGTTTGCGATGGTATTGCAATGAATCATGCTGGCATGCATTTTTCATTGCCTTCACGTGAAATTATTGCTGATAGCGTTGAAATCATGGCTACTGCTCACCCTTTTGACGCTTTAGTGCTTGTGCCAAACTGCGATAAGGTTGTTCCTGCTATGCTTATGGCAGCACTCAGACTAAATATTCCTACTTTAATCGTTTCTGGTGGACCTATGCTTGCTGGTAAAAACGCTACTGATTTAATTAGTGTTTTTGAAGCAGTTGGCAAAGTAAAGAAAAACGAAATGACAGAAGAGCAATTAGACGAATTAGCTGAATACGCTTGTCCTGGCTGCGGTTCTTGTTCTGGTATGTTCACTGCAAACACAATGAATTGCATGACAGAAGCTATTGGCCTTGCACTTCCTGGTAATGGCACAATTCCTGCTGTGCAAGCTGCAAGAATTCGTTTTGCAAAGCAATCTGGCGAAAAAATAATGGAACTCTTAGCAAAAAACATCAGACCTCGTGACATTGTAGACGAAAAAGCAGCTTATAATGCTATTGCTGTTGACATGGCTTTAGGCGGTTCAACAAATACAGTGCTTCACTTACCAGCAGTTTTCCACGAAGCTGGGCTTAATATTGACTTAGATTTATTCGACAAAGTAAGCAAGAACACTCCAAACCTTTGCAAACTTTCTCCAGCTGGGCATTATCACATTGAAGATTTGCATGCTGCTGGCGGTATTCCTGCTGTTATGGCAAGACTTGCGGAAAAAGATCTTATCCACACAGATGTTCAAACCTCTATGGGTGTGACATTAAAAGAAGTTTTAGAAAAAGCACAGGTAAAAGTATTAGACAATGATGTTATTCGCCCATTAGACAATCCATATATAGCTGAAGGCGGCATAGCAATCTTGAAAGGCAATATCGCTCAAAATGGCGCTGTAGTAAAGCAATCAGCAGTTGATCCAGAAATGAGAGTGCGTGAAACCATTGCACAAGTTTTCGATTCAGAAGAAGACGCAACAAAAGCAATCATGGACGGAAAAATCAAGAAAAACGACGCTGTTGTCATT
>CAYJHN010000128.1:4931-5799 GCA_964369985.1 uncultured Desulfovibrionaceae bacterium
GCCCTAAGGGTGGCCCTGGCATGCGAGAAATGCTTACTCCAACCTCTATTATTTCTGGTATGGGACTTGGTAAGGACGTGTTACTCATTACTGATGGACGTTTTTCAGGTGGCACACGTGGTGCTGCTGTTGGCCACGTTTCACCAGAAGCTGCTGAAGGCGGCAATATTGGCCTTATCGAAGATGGCGACATCATCTTTATTGATATTGATAAAAGAATATTAGAATTAAAAGTTGACGACGCAACTTTAGAAAAAAGAAGAGCAAATCTCAAAAAAGTAGACAAATCAGCAAAATTCTCTTCGCCATTTTTAAAGCGTTATGCTAAAAGCGTGACTTCAGCTGCAACTGGCGGAATTATTGAATAGATTTCAATTATTTTCTTGAGAGGGGGAAACCATGCTTTTGTGAACAAAAGACAAGGTTTCCCCCTCGCCCTCTAAAAGAGGGCTCTCCCCCTTCCTTCCAAAAAACTTTTTAATTTCACCGCCTCAAAGCATGTTTTAAGCCAAATCTTCTTTCGCGGTGGACTAGAACACTTTTAAAAAAAATTCTAGCTTTTTGGCTAGAATTTTCTATTTTTATGATAACAAAGTGCCTATTTTTCAAATATCACTTTGTGCCGCCTAAGTTTGCAAGTCAAACTTGGCAGAAAGGCACGAAAAACAATCATTTAACGACAAAAGTAAATTTTGTCTATTCTTGTTTTTCGAGACTGCTGAATTTCTCAGCAGTCTAAATAAAAAAAATTCTAGCCAAAAGGCTAGAATTTTTCTACTTATTAGATAACAAAGTGCCTATTTTTCAAATAAGCACTTTGTGCCGCCTAAGTTTGCAAGTCAAACTTGGCAGAAAGGCACGAAAAACA
>CAYJHN010000129.1:0-2809 GCA_964369985.1 uncultured Desulfovibrionaceae bacterium
ATCAAAGAGGTATTTTCAAAAATTCTGTATAAACTGTTTTTTAAGATCAAAAATTATACTCTCACATCTTTTTCTATGTTTGTTCCACAAGTTGGACAAAGCTTATCCTCTGACATTTGAGCTTGACCATCTACACGAAATGCACCTGGTGTGATGTGAGGTAATAGGGTTTCAGTAGCCGTATATGAAACTTGACGATTGCTTTCTTTAGCGTGGATATTTATTTCTATCCCAAGTTTTTCTGCCATAAATTCAATAGGTTTATAATTTCCAGTAATAGACATTATTTGAAATAATGACTCCGCACCTAATTTTGCACCCGAATCATAAGGATTGAGTTCTCTTAGTAGTGTTGAATAAGGTTTACCAAGCGCACGAGCTAAATCTCGTGCAGGCATTTGGTTGTCTAAGACATAATTGTGGACAAAGGTTGAAAAATCACTTTGCATAAACCACCTCTCTCTTTTGTGTATACCATTTTGTGCCTAGTAACAATATATATCAATAAATATTTTTGTCAACGCAATATCACTAAACAAATATCTAATAAATTATATAAATAGTATATTTATATTTTTTTATCAAGTGTTTTTTAAAGATATTTAAATTCAATATTATCATTTAATCCTTTAAAATTATTTATATTTATTTAAATAATAGCTTTTATAGTGGCTTATAATACTAATTATAACATATATAAAATCATACAGTTATCACTATTTTAATATTTATCAATAAATTTATATACATATATATAAATAATAGCATTTTTACTTAATTAAATTTACCCTAAAGAAAACTTGAAATTTGCCGAAATTAATTATAAAAAAATAATGCAAATTTAAAAAAATAACACAAAAATAGTTTAAGGCTTTAATATGAACAACAGAATTACCAGAAGAAATGCTCTTTCACTTATCGCCCTCACAACATCTTTTGCTTTACTTGAAGGCTGTGCGCCAACTACAAGCACAAGCTATATTCCAAATCAGAACAATATTGCTCACAACGATGTCTTTGGAAGGCAAGTAGTAAAAACAGTGAGATCACAACTTGGTGTTAGATATGTTTTAGGTGGCTCTAGCCCGCAAAAAGGTTTTGATTGCTCTGGCCTTTTATGGTGGGCATACAAGCAACACGGTGTAAGTATTCCAAGAATCACAAAAGATCAAGCTTATGGTGGCAACTTTGCACCGCTTGATGACTTAAAACTTGGCGACATCTTAGTTTTTGCCCAGTCCTCTGCACCAAACTCTCTACATACAGCCATGTATATAGGTAATAATAAATTTATACACAGCCCAAATAGCCGTTCGCGTGTAAGAGAAGATTCTCTCACAAATACATATTGGGCATCTAATCTTGCTCTTGCTAGGCGTTTTGTATAAGACATAAAAAAACTCGGATTTATTCCGAGTTTTTTATTTTAATTTCAAGCTTTTACTATGGTGTTGTCCATAATTTTATTAATCGTGCAATGTCATTACCAAGAGCCGTTGCTACAACATAAGCTGGATCATAAGGCATTGCTGTTTCAACTTGCATAACAATATAATCGCGTGTGGTTTCGTAAGGCATTTCGCCAGCATGCGCTATGCTCCATAAAAGATTTCCATTTGAAGTGTCATAAATTTCTATTTGAAGTGAAAGCCTTGTGCTTGCAGTTGAACCGCCTTCAAAAAAGTAAGTAATATAGCCGCCTACAAGAAAATCTGCATTCTTTTGCTTAGCGTAGGAAATTGCATCTTCCACTCTATACGGCGGTCTAGATTGTGCGTATTCAAGAGCGGCAAAACTTTGTTCAGAAAGAAATTGCTGCCAAATAATACGAGAAATACCTTGCGAAAGAGCTTCAGGATTTGCTGTTTGCTGTGTTATACCCAAAGGTACAAAAAGAGCTGTAGGAGCTTTGTCAAGATTCATGTTTGGATGAACAGAAACCACCTGATCGCCACGCACTACCCTATTTGTCAAAGTCAAAGTTGGAGTAGAAACCATATCTAGCGTGAGCTTTTCTTGTGTTGTAAAAGAAAACAAACCCTTATTTTGCGGTGCACAGCCTGTTAAAAAAAGCGAAAAAGCAAGTAGCGTAAAAGCACATAGTAATGATAATTTTTTCATGCAAAAATCCTTTCTGTCATTATTTTCTCATTTTTTAATTACTGCACTATGAACTGCAAAAAGAATACCATTACAGTAAAAAATAATAATAAAATATTTTATTCTGTAATTCCAAATACTTTTCTTGCGTTATCACCACTGCGAGTCCATAAATCGTCAAGAGCTTCTTCTCTACATTCGGCTATTGTTTTTGCTACAAGTGAAACAAGGCAAGGCTCATTTCTTTTTCCTCGCCAACCTTGCGGCGATAAAAATGGGCAATCTGTTTCTATAAGTAGCTTATCTGCTGGAATATATTTCAAATCTTCTCTTGCTTGCTTATTTGCTGGATAGGTTATTGCACCTGGCACAGAAATATACCATGATCTTGCATTTAAAATATCAATTTGCTCTTTTACGCCGCAAAAGCAGTGCCATATTAATGGATAGCCTGCAAAATTCATTTCGTCTAAAATTTTCACAGTTTCGTCAAAAGCGTCTCTTGAGTGGATAACTACAGGTAAATTGCATTCTCTAGCCAGTTCTAAATGAGCTCTAAAAGCTTTTTCTTGCAAATCTTTTGGCACATCATCTCGTGCATTTTCTGGATTTATCACAGCAGGAGTGTAGAAATCTAGTCCTGTTTCACCTATTGCCTTGAAACGTTTATCGTTTTTTACTATTGTTCTCAATGTTTCTATAGTATCTT
>CAYJHN010000129.1:2819-5774 GCA_964369985.1 uncultured Desulfovibrionaceae bacterium
AAATCATGAAGACTATCTTCATAAACTAAATGAGCATGACTGTCACAGCCTGTTTTAGGTAATTTGTAGATTGTTGTATCTGGAAAGGTTGATTTTTTTGACATTTTCTTCTCTTATAATTTAATTAGGGCTATATAATAAAGATATTACACTCTATTTATATAATTTATTTGAATTAAGTTAACTTTATTTTGCTAGATTTCGTTTAATTATTATCTAGAAAACACATGTGAACGTAGTGAACATGCCTCTTGAACTTTGTGAATTAGATACATTTAATAAGCAATTATTCTCATTTTTAAAGCGAAACAGTATTTAAGCGAAGCTTAAAACTTTTTTGCAAATAAAAAAATAAAAAGACTTTAGCTACACAATACATTTTAACCGCTCAATTCTAAGGTTTCCAAAGGAAATTATTTCCTTTGGTCGCCGAAGGCAAAAAAGGAAAAACCTACTTCGCTACGCGGTAGCCTTTCCAGCGATTATGCATCCAAAACCACTGCTCAGGATACTGCCTCACAATTTTCTCCACAGCTTCAGTATAAAATTTAGAAACATATTCCACTTTTTCTTCTCTTGAACCTTCAAGTGTTGTCGTATCAAGCATTTTTTGAACATGCAAAACATAGCCATCAACATCACGCACTAAGAAAATCGGAACTATCATAGCTTCCCCGCGAATAGCAAGTAAAGCAGGTCCCATATTAACGGCAGCCGGTGCTCCTAAAAAGTCAATATTTAAAGCCTCATGCCTCAAAGCACTATGATCCACCAAGAAAGCCACAATGCCCTTTTTCTTCAAAGCTCGTATCACATGCACAGCAACCATCTTATTGCCCACCATCTTCGCACCATGACTCTCCCTACAAGAAGAAATAAAAGCATGCACCCCTTTATTTGGGTATTGTTTCACAACAATCATACGCTGACGATCGTCATCAAAAAGCTCACCAACAAGCCCAGCCAAAAGTTCCCAAGCCCCCATATGAGCCGTTGCAGCAACTATAGGATGTGTGCATTCACGCATTTCTTTTAATAATTCAGGCTCTGCTATTCTTAGCTTTGTTCGTGTTGGACTAAGAGAAAAAGATGCAACAAGTGTGATTTCAATAAAAGAGCGTGCATTATGCCTAAAAGCCTTATATGCAAGATTTTTTGCCTTTTCTTCGCTGACATTCAGCCTTTCTTTAATATTCTTTGTTGCAAGCAGCCTTCTTTCTGGCAATAAAAACCACATCAATGAGCCAAGCCCATTGGCAAAGTGTTTGCAAAATGTAAAACCGAAAAAATTAAGCGTTTTTGCAAAAGCAAGCAAAAGATATAATTGCACTTTTTCTATAAAACTGAGTTCTAAATTATTCTGCATTTCCTGATTCATCCAAATATTTTTGTAGTTTTTCTTTTTCTATTTGTAAAACTTCGCTATTCAAAGTTTCTGATTCAATTCTATATGGCTTACTATATTCAATAACTACCCTTGAAAAAGGCAGTGGCACTTGAAACTTATCCCAAGTATTAAATGTTATATGATTTTTCATACTTATACGAATAGGAACAATATGTGCCTTTGCATGATGTGCCAAAAAAAGCACACCCTCTTTCACAACATGACGCGGGCCAAGCGGGCCATCAATGGTAACACAGGCATGCACATGCTCAGCCCTCATAAGCTTCACTGCATTAAGTAAGGCAGATAAACCTTTACGAGTGCTTGAACCACGCACTGTTCTTAAACCTAATTTATTCAATAAATCCGCAAGCAAAGAACCATCAACACTGGGGCTCACAATAGTTAAAATATCAAATTGCCTCTGCATCTTCATTAAAGGGAAAAGCTCATCATGCCAAAGTGAAAAAATTAGATATTCGCCATCAGCATGTAATTTATCAAGCTCTTCTCTGCCAATTTCTTTGTAGCGTAAAGAAGCCGTTATCGCTCTGTAAAAATAATAAAGTGGATACACTAAAAATTTAAAAGTACCCTTAAGTTTTTTTTGCCATTTTTTATTAATGAGTTTCATAATGCCTATGTCTATATTTTCATTCACAAAACTAGATTTTATGAGAAAGTTAGCTATAAATTTGTCTTGACCTTTCGTACTATAGCCTACATACTGCCCAAAAGCAAATAGTTTAAGGATAATAAAATGGGAATAAGACTCAATAAATATATCGCAGATTCAGGCATTTGTTCACGCAGAAAAGCAGACGAACTCATAGAACAAAAAAGAGTGCGTATCAACGATGATATAGCCGAACAAGGCATGCAAGTAGAAGAAAACGACATTGTTTATGTTGACGACAAGAAAATTTCTAGCGAAGAAAAAGATACTATTTGCGTACTTTTGCATAAACCAATTCAAGTAGTTTCTACCGCAAACGATCCAGAAGGAAGAACTACCGTTCTTGATCTTATTGCTGAAGAATACAGCGATTACCGTCTCTATCCAGTTGGAAGACTTGATTATTTTTCTGAAGGTCTTATTTTACTCACAAATGATGGCGAAATAGCACACACTTTCATGCATCCAAGTTTTGACTTAGAACGCGTATACAGAGTGCGTCTTCGTAAGGACGTGCGTGACGATATTCACTCGCTTTTAGCCATCATGCATAAAGGTATGACGCTTGAAGACGGCACACAATTAGCTCCAATAAAAACAAAGCTTTTTAACGAAAGAACACAAAGAAATAGAGCCAGCGAATACGATTTAGAATTCACTCTGCATCAAGGTGTGAACCGACAAATTCGTAGAATGTGCAGTGAATTAGGTCTTACTGTGCTTCGCCTTATGCGTGTATCACATGGCCCACTAAAACTTGACAACCTTGCAAAAGGCGAATTCAGACAGCTCACAGACGACGAAGTTGTAGAATTGAAAAAAAGCGTTTACTAAAATATATGAATGGCATTTTTGTCTCTGATTTTTTTTGTCTCCGACGGCCAAAGGACTA
>CAYJHN010000130.1:0-5755 GCA_964369985.1 uncultured Desulfovibrionaceae bacterium
TTTTTATATTTGCTAAAAAACAAGGTTTTTATCATGGCATAAGTGAACAAGCATATATTGATGAAAGTGCAAAAATAGGAAATAATTGCACTATATACCCATTTGTTACTGTTGGTGCAAATGCTGTTATTGGTGATAATACTACTTTATTTTCAGGTGTTTACATTGGCGAAAATGCTTTAATTGGAAATAGTTGTACACTTTATCCAAATGCAGTTGTGATGTCTGACTCTATTTTAGGCGATGAATGTTGTTTACAGCCTGGAGCAGTTATTGGTGCAGAAGGTTTTGGATTTACTAGAAATAATAATGAAGTTATAAAAATTCCGCAAATAGGTAAAGCTGTTTTAAAAGATAAAGTTGAAGTTGGTGCAAATACATGTATTGACAGAGCTGCTTTAGATAAAACTATAATTGGTAAAGCTACTTGTTTAGATAATCTTGTGCAAATTGGGCATAATATACAAATAGGTGAAAGAAACTTTATTGTTGCACAAGTTGGTATTGCTGGTTCTACAAAAATTGGGAATGACACTACTATAGCAGCACAAGTTGGTATAGCTGGACACATTAATATTGGTTCAAATGTAACTATTGCTCCAAAAAGTGGTGTTCCACAAGATATTGAAGATAATGCTGTTGTTGGTGGTATTCCAGTGACAAATTATAGAAACTATATGAAAACATTATCATTAATGCCAAAATATCCAGAAATTTTTAAGCGTTTATTACGCATTGAAAAAGAATTAAAGTTAAACGAAGAAAAGGAGTAGTTTTATATGACCGATACAAAGGAATTAATGGAAAATATAGCACCATTATCAATTCAAGAAATTATGGAATTAATTCCACACCGTTATCCATTTTTACTTGTGGATAGAGTGCTAGAATTGATACCAACAAAATCTATTAAAGCATATAAAAATGTGACTGCAAATGAAGCATTTTTTCAAGGACACTTTCCAGATCAACCTGTAATGCCAGGTGTTTTAATGATAGAATCAATGGCACAAGTATGTATTTTACTTGCATTAAAATCTCAACCAGCTCATGTTGACTTATCAAAAAAACTCTTTGTTTTCTCTGGTATTGATAATGTTCGTTTTCGTAAACAAGTAGGCCCTGGCGACAGATTAGAAATTGTTTGCGAAAATCCACGTAATAAACTTGCTCTTTGGAAGATGCAAGCAAAAGCCTATGTAGACGGACAACTCGTAGTAGAAGCAGACTTAACTGCAGCAATGGTTGATAAAGATTAATTCTTTATAAAAATAAAAACAAAATTGTTAATTAGATTTAAAGGAACATAAAACAAATGCAAAAAATTCATCCAACAGCTTTTATAGGTAAGAATGTTGAAATAGCTGACGATGTAGAAATTGGACATTGTGCTTGTATTGAAGACAATGTAAAGATCGGTGCAGGTACAAAAATTGGACAATTTGCCTCAGTAAAACAATTTACTACCTTAGGCGAAAATAATATTATTCATTCTTATGCTTGCGTAGGTGGTGAACCACAAGATTTAAAATTTGCTCAGGAAGAAACTTCTTTAGTTATTGGAAATAATAATACTTTTAGAGAATTTTGCACTATTCACAGAGGCACAATTCAAGACAATAGTCTAACAAGTATTGGAAACAATAACCTTTTTATGGCTTATACGCATATAGCTCACGACTGTAAAATTGGTTCAGACATTGTTATGTCAAATGGTGCAACTTTAGCAGGACATGTTGAAGTGCAAGATTTTGCAATTATAGGTGGTTTATCTGCTGTGCATCAATTCTCACGCATTGGAACATATGCATTTGTTGGAGGTATGACAGGTATTCCACAAGATTTACCTCCATTTATGCTCGCATCTGACGGTTGCAGAGGTTCAGTACAATCACCTAATTTAGTTGGCCTTCGTAGAATGCAAGCTAAAAGTGAAGTTATTTCAGCAATTAAACATGCATATAAATTAATCTGGACTTCTAATACACCGCGTCAAGAAGCGTTAAAAGAATTAGAAGAAAGTTATGACTTTGCAGAAATTAAGATTTTTGTAGACTTTGTTCGCACTGCACAAAGAGGAATTCTTCCAGGTAGAAACGATAAGTAAATTCTTATAATGCTATAATTTATCTACTAAAAATAAAGGTAGAATATGCAAGATATTGTAAAAATTTGCTTTATAAATGAAGCAAAGAAATATTATGAAGCTGGTTTAGATTACGCAACAAAAGGCTCAGTTGGCCTTGATTTACGTGCTTGTATGCAAGAAGAAAAAGTAGTGGTAAAGGCTGGCGAAAGAATGGCTTTTGGCACTGGCATACAAATTGAAATAATGAAAGAAAATGTAGCTGGCTTTGTGTATAGTAGATCTGGATTAGGGGCTAAAAAAGGCCTTACTGTTGCACAAGGTGTTGGAGTTATTGATAAAGATTATAGAGGTGAAATTATTGTAGTCTTGTTAAATACTTCAAAAGTAGATATTGAAATAGAGCAAAAAGAACGTATTGCTCAACTTGTTTTTCAACCTGCTTACCAATTAAAAATAGAAGAATGTGAAAGTCTTTCTGAAACCGATAGAGGTTTTGGCGGATTTGGTCATACAGGTAAATAAAAAAAAGCGGACTTTTTGTCCGCTTTTTTTATTTTCTTTCTACATACTAAAGACATCAACAACTTGGATATTGTCATTTTTATATCCTTGCCATTTTTTGAGCGCTCTTATTGTTTCTCTGTGAGGGTGCCCAATGGCAATTACATGCCTATTTGGGTTATTTAAAGCCATTGAAAGGGCTAAATCTAATTGCTTTAGTATTTCTTCTTCTTTTTGTATATTGTCTATAAAAACGTTTCTTTTGGCTGTTTTAAAATTATAGATTAAGGCTTTATCGTGTAGCACTGTTTTTCCACTAGTTACACTATCAAGTACAGCCATATTTGGCTCTTCTTCTATGAGCACTTCAAGAAATCTCTCAACTCCTGAAGAATTTGCTGTAAAACCTGAACCTGTATGATTATTTAAACCAACAGCAAAGGGTACTTTTTTTATATTTCGTGTAACTTTTGCTTTAATTTCTTCTTTTGTATCACTAATAAGTAATGAAGATCTTTCTATAAATTTTTTTTCTTTATCTTCCATTGGCTGATGTAAAAAAATTTCTTTACCTGCATAGTGCCCTAAGGTTGCAAGTTTAGTAGCGTATTTTTTATCAGGTAATATAGAAAAAGTAATAGGAAATTCAAGTGAAGTAAAGGCAGATATTTGATCAATATTTGAACCTAAATCATCAATAACAATACTTAATTTTGCTGTAGGTTCTATATAATTATAAAAAATTTCATGTGTTGTAACTTTATTTACTAGAATTTTAGCCTTTGTTTTATTCTTATTTTTTTCTAATTTTGCATTATTTGCCCATAAAGAAAGTTGTTCTTTAAGGTTTTTATCCCATAAATCTTGCGATAATGTTTTTGGAATATCTATATAGATTTTTTGATAAAGATAAAAAACATGCTCTTTTGAACGCACATAAGAAGTGTTTACCCTTATATTTTGTAAGGGCATTTTAAGTTTTAATGCTGTTTGAATGAGTGCATTATCAATTTGGCGAGTTTTATCAAATACTGATGCTGACGCACTTTCGTTATAGGGCACGCTTTCTTTAGATAAAACATCTCTAAAAATTGCAGAAGCTTGATAATGCAACTGCTTATTTATTTGTTTTTCAAGTTCTAACTTTAATATATTATCAAAACTTGCATCTTCTTTTGGCATAATTTCTTTTGAAAGTTGGCCAAAGGCTTTATTTTTTGCACTTATTTCTTTTTCGCGCGCTAAAGTATTTTCTTTTATTTTTTCTTTGTAATATTGAGCATTTAGCTTTTCATTGAAAGCTACTTGCGATAAATCGTTATTAGAAGGAAAAGCAAGAAAAATACATAAAAAGAGCAAAGAATAAGATAAGGCTAACCTAATATAGTAAGGTAAGTCTAAAAAAGAAGATAAAAGTAAGAAGAGCGTTGGCTTAATAGTATCACCCTATTGTATATCTTTTAGAAAGACGGCATATCCTTTAAAATCTGTAATGCAGTTCTTAATTGATTGTCATTTTCAAGAATTTTTTTACTTTCAGCTGAAAGAGATTTTGGAAGTGGAGTAAGTTTAGGTGCAGTGAATTTCTTTACTTGTTTTTCAGAATCTTTTTTGATTGTTAAACCTTGTTCTAAATGTGAATTAAGATCTTTTTCACGCACTATTAATGAATCTTCATCTTTTTTATCTGTTTCGCTAATAATATCAACATCATAGTTTGGTTCTATACCTTGAGCCTGAATTGAAACACCATTTGGAGTATAGTAGAGGGCAATAGTAATCTTTATACCTGTACCATCTGGTAGAGGAATAAGATTTTGTACTGAACCCTTACCAAATGAAGTTTCACCTAAAAGTAAAGCTCTTTTATTATCGCTTAATGCACCAGCAACAATTTCTGATGCCGAAGCAGAACCTGAATTTATTAAAACAATAATAGGCACATCTAAAATGTCTTCTTTATTTTTCTTTGCAGAAAAACGGCGACTTGCCATACCTTCTCTGCCACGAATAGAAACAATAGTACCCTTATCAAGGAAAAGATCAGAAACTGTTGCTGCTTCGTTTAATATACCGCCTGGATTATTTCTTAAATCAAGAATAATACCTTTGATTGGCCCATTTTTCTTTGCTTCTTTAATTGCATCTTTAAGTTCAATAGTTGTTCTATCGTTAAAGAAAGAAAGTTTGATCCATTCATAGCCTGGTTCTAATTCTTTACCTTTTACGCTAATATAAGGAATAGTTCCACGAGTGATTGTGAGAGTTTTTGTTTTTTGTTCGCCTTTAGGAAGAATAACTAATTCAACCTTTGTGCCTTTTTCGCCGCGAATAAAGGAAACTGTTTCTGTAAGGCTTCTGTCAAGTGTGAGTTTGCCGTCAACAGCAAAAATAACATCACCAGCTTTAATACCAGCTCTTTGTGCAGGAGTGCCTTCGATTGGGGCAATAACAATAGGTCTGCCATCGCTCATTGAAAGCTCAGCACCAATTCCAAAAAATTCACCAGAAGTGCTTTCTTGCAAAAGCTCAAATTCTTTTGCGTCCATAAAGGTGGAATGAGGGTCAAGCGATTCGAGCATGCCTTTAATAGCACCGTCGATTAATTCGCTTTGTTTTGTTTCTTCAACATAGTATTGTTCTACTATGTCAAGTACTTGGCTAAAACGTCTTAGAGAGTCGTAATCTATGCTTGCCGCAAAGGAATTTTGCGAAACAAAACTGATAGTTAAAAACATTAATGAAAGTGAAAGGATTGATTTTGAAAGATATTTCATGTT
Source organism: uncultured Desulfovibrionaceae bacterium (assembly GCA_964369985.1). Classification (GTDB taxonomy): domain Bacteria; phylum Desulfobacterota; class Desulfovibrionia; order Desulfovibrionales; family Desulfovibrionaceae; genus CAYJAZ01. The sequence continues at coordinate 5,371 of CAYJHN010000130.1, forward strand.
TTCTCCATTTTCGTAAAACACATGATATAGTATATAAGTAAACTAAAATTTAAGTATACGCATCTATTATAGAATTTAATAAGATAGTACGCATTTTTTAAACACTTGTAAAGCAAGAAAAAGTACGTTTTTTCAAATGAGTTTTTTAAAAAAACTATATACATTAATATATTTATAAAAAACTAATGTAAAAAGGTTAAAATGCCGTTAGAGATTAATGAAGATACATTCTTTCATCTATATATTTTAACTGGAACGATTTTTGCAAATCATACAATATTCACATGAAAAAGTGAAGGATTAAAGAAAATTTTTCCTTAAACATTAATATTTATTAATGAGTTAAGCTATATAATGGAGTAATTATGTCAGGAACAATCACTTT
>CAYJHN010000131.1:0-5712 GCA_964369985.1 uncultured Desulfovibrionaceae bacterium
ATTTAGAGACGCATCAGGGCTTTTATTATTCCTCCAAGAGCCATACCATAGCTCGTTTATTTTAAAAGTTAGAAACCAATTTATTGAAGCTCCACAAAGAAGTGTGTCTGAAAAAGTACTGTGTATTCTTAATAGTGAAGCTCAAAATTTATGCTTAAGAGAAGAAGTTGAAAATTTACGAGAACTTCTCAAAAAACGTATGCCTAATAAAATGATTAAAGGATATAAATTTGCTATTCTTCAAGAAAAGCTTAAATCATATAATATAAGCTCATTTTTATAAGTTTAAATTACAGCTATCCCTCTTTCATCAACCTTGATTATCAAAAAATCATCTAAACCTAAGCGATTTTTTTTCTGTAGTTCTGCAATTACATTCTCACAAGCAGGAAGTAAGCTCCATACTTCGAAATCATCTTCATAGAACTGATTTAAAATTTCTTGATTTGTTGAATGAATTGAACATAGAGGTTTAACTACATCTATACATGCCGCTCTTGCACTAGTGCCAAATCCCCAAACTCGGTTTGCTGAGTCGCAAACCACATATCCTCCTTTTGAACCTTGTTCAAATGCATGAAGCATATTATTGTGCTGACAAGCTTTTTCATTATCAAACCATGTGAAGATTCTATCCCACATACAACACCTCAATAATTAGTTTCTGAGTGGCTGACTCATCAGTACGCACGAACCACCGTGCATAGACAGCTAAAGAAAGCTGTTTCGTCTATTTTGCACGGCTTATTTTTGGCTCTTCCTCAAAGAAGAGGGCAAAGGCTCTTTTTTGCTAATTATGCCTAAAATGTCGTAAAAAATTTCTACTTCGCTATCCTTGAAGGCTTTTCTCGCTTCAATAAGATCAGCAAGGCTAATACCACACTCATCTGCACTTTCTGCTATTTCTGACGTACTTGCAGAAGTATTGTTATATGCTTTGCATAGAGCAAGAGCGACACCTGTTATATATCCATACATAAAAGTATGTTCTAATTGACTTACATCATCAGGTGCAGGAAAAAACTGTTTCAAGCTTTCTGAAACATCAGCAAAATTATTAAATTTGCCCATAAAAAAAGTCTCCTTTAGGATAACTCCTAAAAGAGACTTTGTTATATATCATTATGTCATATTATATTTTATTAATGGTACCGAGGGCGAGACTCGAACTCGCACACCGATGGTACTGGATTCTAAGTCCAGCGCGTCTACCAATTCCACCACCTCGGCACAAGAAAGTTTGTGACACACTTTGTATAAAAGGTCAAGCTCTAATTTACTGAAAAGTAAATTTTATTATTTTATCTTACTTTCCAATATATTAGAAACAGAAAACTAATAATTCAATTATACTTTATTCTTATAATCTATTCAAAAATTTTATACACCAAGCTTTTAGCGTTTTTCCTATTGACAATTCAGCTTTTGAGGAATATTTTAATTACAAAAATATATAAAAGAGGCAAGACAATATGGTAATGCTTTATGGTAAAGAGTGGACAAAAGAAGAATTACGTTCACGTATAGGACATGAATCACAAGTTGGTGGTGTTAGATCTTTAAAACTTAACGAAGGAAATCAGCAAGGTACAGAAGTTATTGAATTTCGCACTGGATCTGGTTTAAACTTTCAGGCTCTTCCAACTCGTGGTTTAGATATTGGAATTGCTGAATATAACGGTAGAGCTCTTGGTTGGCGTTCACGCACTGGTGAAGTTGAGCCTTCTTATTTAGGCGATGTTGGCTTTGAAGCACGTCGTGGTTCTTATGGCGGATTAATGTGCACTTGCGGCTATTCAAATGTTGGTGTGCCAAACGAAGACAATGGCAATCAGTATGGTTTACACGGCAGAGCTCAACTTTGTCCTGCAAAATCTGTTTATACTGATGCTTATTGGAAAAACGACGAATATATCATGTTTTGCGAAGGAAAAATCGAAGAATTAGATAAATTCTCAGAATTTTTTGAAAATCGCCGCCGTATTGAAACAGCACTTGGTTCAAAAACTATTAAAGTTTACGATACTGTGACAAACCTTTCTTTTGATCCACAAGCTCACATGATGCTTTATCACTGCAATATTGGATTCCCTCTTGTTTCTGAGCACACAAAACTTTACGCTCCAAGTATTTCACGCAAAAACCGTGATGCGGACAACATTCCATTCGACTGGCAAACATATTACGCAAAGCCACAAAAGCAAGCTGAAGAAGTGCTTTACCACTCAATGAAAGACAGCAATGGCATGGTAACAATGGCACTTATCAACGAAGCTCCAAACGAAGAACCATGGGGATTAAAATTCTCTTATTCTGCTGATTCTCTTCCACGTTTTGTGCACTGGCGTCAACCTTCACCAGGTGCTTATGTTATTGGTTTAGAACCATCAAATTGCTGGGCAGACGGAAGACACGAACATCGCATGCGTGACGATTTAGTTATCATGCAACCACAACAAAGCATTAAATACCAGCTAGAGTTTACTGTCTTAACTAACGAAAAAGAAGTGAAAGACTGCCTAGCTCAAATCCCTCAAATATAAATCATTACAATCCATTAGGATAAGTGAGAATTGACTATGAAAGCCCATCTTAAATACGGCCAAGATTATCTTGATCTTGAACTACCAGATTCAGCGAATGTCACATTTATGCAGAGTGCTGAACTTGAAGCTATTGAAAATTTAGCTCAAGAAGTAGAAAAAGCCCTTGAACAACCTTTAGATATGCCAAAACTTTCTGAAATAGCTATGCCTAAAACTATTGCTATTGCTATTCCAGATGAAACTCGCCCTACTCCTGTCAAGGAAATTTTGCCAACTCTTGTAAATCATCTTTACAAAGCATGGCCTACTTTAAAAGCTGAACAAATCAAGATAGTTGTAGGTGGTGGGCTTCATCCAGCTCCAGATACTGCACAAATCGAACGCATTATGCCAAAAGACGATATTCTCAATAATATCGAAATCATTTCACATGACGCTATAGAGTCAAAGATGACAAATCTTGGCAAAACCTCTCGTGGCACTCCTGTTGAGGTGAATGCAGCTATTGGCGAAGCAGAATTTAAAATTGTTATAGGGCAAGTTGATCCACATCAATTTGTTGGCATGACAGGAGGTTCAAAGTGCATTACTATTGGCTGTGCTTCAAAGGCAATGATTCAAGCAAATCACTCACTTATGGCTTCACCTGAAGCAAGTGTTGGTAAAATTGAAAACAATCCAGTGCGCCAAGATTTAAACGAATCTGGCGAAATTCTTGCTATCAATCTTGCTATTAACGTAAGCCTCCGTGCAGACAAAAAGCCAGTTGCACTTGCAGTTGGCAAGCCTGTTTCTTGCCTTATGGCTTGTGCTCCGATAACAGCACAGCTTTATGGGCAGGCTTTTGACGAAGCATTTGATATTACTATTGCTTCTTGCGGTGGTAATCCAAAAGATATATGCCTATATCAAGCACAAAAAGGCTTAAATCACGCTTCACAATGCACAAAAAAGGGCGGAAAGCTCTTGTTGCTTGCTGCTTGTCCGCAAGGCATTGGCGATGATCATTATCTTGAATATGTAAAGCAATTTCCATGTGCACATGCACAGATGAAAGAATTTGAAGAAAAAGGCTTTAGAATGGGTGCTCACAAGGCATTTTTATTCTCACGCACTATCTTAAATTTTGATGTGGCAGTGCAGTCAGAGCTTACAAAAGAAGCTTTAGCTGAATGTCACCTCACAAAAGCAGATGCACAGGAAACATTAAATACTTGGCTTGCTGAAAATCCAAATGCAAGAATTGCTGTTATTCCAAACGCAAATACTATGTATTTCTACAAAAAATAGGAACCTGACGTTCCATCGCGTTAATAGTTCCTTTTCTATAAGCAAAAAAAACACCGCCTACTAAATTTATGTTTAACAAAAATCTAAATGCGGTGGGATTAAAAAGTTTTTTGGAAGGAAGGGGGAGCGCCCTCTTTTAGAGGGCGAGGGGGAAACCTTGCTTTTGTTCACAAAAGCATGGTTTCCCCCTCTCTATTTATTTTAATACTCAATACCTAATTTTTTCATTCTATACTGCAAAGTAGAACGCGGTAAACCAAGTTTTTTTGCAGCTCCATGCGGGCCTGAAATTCTCCCATGCGATTCCATTAATGCCTTTGTGATAAAGCGTTTTTCGTTTTCGTGTAATGATAAATCACTGTCTTCTTCTTCAAGTATACTTGAATTATAAATAGTTGTAATACTTTTATCTTTTGTGTGTGGAATGTGCACATTTTGGGCAATACTTTGCTCAGTAGGAATTGCGTATACTTGTGAACTTTTCTTTAAAATCACATCTACATCATGAAAACGTAAATTTTTATGCACTGCTTGTTGAATAAGTAACTGCTGGATCACATTCTTTAATTCACGAATATTACCCTGCCACGCATGCTCAATAAGCATTTCTTTAATCGAAGCATTAATTTTTAATCTGTGTAGTCCTAAAGATTTAGCTGATTGCGTTCCCAAATATTCTATAAGTGGCGGAATATCTTGTTTTCTTTCGCGAAGTGGCGGCAATGTTACTGTATAGGTGGCAAGTCTGTAGTAAAAATCTGGTCTTAATCTGCCGTCAGCAAGTGCTTTTGGAATATCTACATTTGTTGCAGTAACCATGCGTACATCAACAGAAAGTGGTGTTGACTCACCTACTCTTTCAAAGCTAGATTCCTCAAGTGCGTGTAGGAGTTTTGACTGCATTTCTGTTGAAAGTTCAGCTATTTCGTCTAAGAAAAGCGTGCCATGGTGAGCAAGTTCAAAACGGCCTGTTCTTTTATTTGCCGCACCAGTAAACGATCCCTTTGCGTGACCAAAAAGTTCACTTTCAAAAAGAGAAGAAACAAGAGCTGGACAGTTTACTTTCACAAAGTTTTTGTTATTTCTATTGCTAAGCCTGTGAATATGTTGAGCAAGTAAACTTTTACCCGTACCTGTTTCACCAAGAATAAGAATAGGAATATCAAGCTGTGAAACAATACGCACTTCTTCAAGTAGATTCTTCATCAAACCGCTACCCACAATAAAACTATCGCTTTGTGGCATGTCAAAATTATCGTGCAAAGGTAAGGTAAGATCTGAATTTTCTAAAGAAAGAATAAGAGCAAGACAAGTAGCAATAAATGGGCATAATTCTGAAAGAAATTCAGTGTAACTATACACATTTTCTGGTTCTTTATAAAATGAACAGTGCAAAGTTCCATTGATTTGATCGTTCACAATCAGTGGAAATGCCATAGTTGTTGAAATTCCCGCTTCTGTAAGTGGGTTAATTTCGCTTTCGGAAAAATATCGTGCAAGATTTGTGATAACAACAGGCCCGCGTGAAGCAATAACCTTACCAGCAACCGTGTTTTCACCCGCAACTCGAACAGAAGAAAGTGATGAAACTACAATACCTTCAGCATGCGTAAACAAAAAAAGTCTGCCGCTTTCTTGATCATAAAGATTGATACAAAATCTATCAAAATCAAATTGATCCTTGAGAAGCGTAGTCAAAGTTGAGAAAAATTCTGAACGCGAAGTTGGAGTTGCCATTTGTGCCATAAGGTCTTTTGCAAGCCTAAAAGCAGCGGAACTTCTGTCTGTTTTCGATAATCTATTCATGCTTTATTTGTAGCCAAGATAGAGCTTAGAGTCAATGCAAAACACATCATTCAAATTTGCTATATTGACT
>CAYJHN010000132.1:0-3610 GCA_964369985.1 uncultured Desulfovibrionaceae bacterium
AGATGCCACACAAAACATCAACGAATTAGAACTCTTACTCACTTGCGACCTTGATGAAATAGTGCTTTCAGAACTTCGTGAAAGTATAAGAAAAATGCGAAACAAAGAAATAAGAGTTGAAGAAGGCTATGATGGGGTATATGGTAAAATACTTATTTAATTATTAAATTTTCTTCTTTATTTTTAAAGCTCATTCCTTACTCTTGCCATTGTTTTTTTTTAGTGCTATATTTTGATTGTTACATACTTTATAAAGGATAGACTATGCAAATTATTTGCCCTAAGTGTCATTTTCAAAGAGAAATTTCAACTTCAAAATTGCCTGCAAACACAACGCATGCAACTTGCCCTAAATGCTCGGAAAAATTTAGCATTTTCCCTAAGGACAATTCAAATGAGCAAGTCATAGTCAAAGATACACAATTAGAAAAAAATGAAGAAAGACAAGAAAAGCCTTTTCTCACTGATAGTCAACTAGAGGCTATAAAAAAGGAAATTACTGAAGAAGAACGTAGACAACAAGCCCATTCTCTTTATGAAAAAGAGCAACAAAGAGCAGAGCAAAATTCAACTCAGCCACTTTTTGATAATGAAAATGTGCAATATATCTCGATGGTGCCTTGGGAAATGCCTGGCAATACTCTGAATATATTACAAAAATTCTTTTTTACTATCTTACGCGTTCTCACTTCTGCTCCTTTCTTTTTTGCAACCATGCTCAGAAACTATCCAATGAAAAAGGCGTTAATCTTTTATATTGTTCTTGGCATGATTCAATTTGCAGCGAAAATGGTATATTTTCAATATTCTGCAAGTGATTTAATCTCAGATAATCCTGAAATGCAAGCCTTTTATGATGTTCTTGTTGACCCAAACACCCTTTTAATTGGGCTTCTTATTTCGCCATTTATTCTTTTATTGCAAGCTCTTGTAATTGGTTTAATTTTTCAATTAACCGTTAAGCTTATTCATGCTCAAGCAGCTGATTATCAGCTTATAGTGCGAATAATTTCTTATTCCTCTGCCTCAAGCATTTTAAGCATTATACCAGTTGTTGGTGATTATATCTATATTCCTTGGATGCTTTTTAACCTCACTCTTGCCTGTCGATACACATTGAGAATGTCGATGTTAAAATCATGCCTTACTGTACTTGCTTTTTCACTCTTAGCTATTGGTGTTTTATTCCTCATGCTACCAATTTTCTAGGAATTACTATAAAGACATTGAAATTTTAAATTTAATTTTTAAAATTTATAATAAGTAATTGCTATTTGGCTATTTTTAACCTATTGTAAAGATAGGCATCTTTCCCCTATCGCTCTGTTTTTCGGTTCACACTCTCACAAAGAAGATTAGAATATGGAAATAGAAGTTAAACTTTCAGACGGCAAACAATACGCCTGCCAAATCAAAGAAAGCAAAAGAGCAAAAAGCGTATTTTTAGAACGCACTGCTACAGGTGAGCTTACGCTTATAGTGCCGCGTGCTCTTTCTTTAAACACAAAAACCATTGAAAACATTCTTTTAAAAAATGAAAATTGGATTTTCAAAACGCAAAAAGAAGAGCTTGCTATTCCAGAAAAAATACTCTTGCCAGCATTAGATGAAGTTTGGCAAATAGCATGCCCTTCAACTGGTTTACAAAAAGCTAAATACACTTTAAATACTGAAAAAAATATCATTAATCTTGAAGGTATAGCCTCTGTTGAAGAAGCTGCAAAGCTTATTCATAAATTTCTTTTGCAAAAAGCAAAAATCTTTCTGCCACAAAGATTAGAATATTGTTATACAAATTATAATTTCTCACCAAAGAGTGAAACACTTAAAATTGCTATGCTCAAATCTAGATGGGGGTCGTATTCAACAAAAAACGTCCTTACTCTAAACGCACGCCTACTTTATTTACCTCTTGATTTGATTGACTATATCATAGTGCACGAACTTTCACACATCATTCAATTAAACCATAGTAAAGAATTTTATGCTCTATTAGATGAAAGAATGCAAGATCATAAAATGCGTGAGCAAAAAATTAAAAATTATACTTTAAGCCCTTTTTTATGGCTTTAACTCAAGCAAGTTAAAAAAGAAAAATGCTTTAAGATAAATTAATTATAGACAGACAAGTAAATTTTTGCTAAAGTCTGTGAAATAACAATGCTTTACAAAGAGGTTTTATGCTAGAGATTACCGCAACCGAACACTTACTCCACAGCCAACAACTCTGGTCTCCTCAAGCTACTGGCGAGTTGACCTCTCTTATGCACGACCTTGTTGTTTCAGCTAAAATCATCAATAGGCAAGTAAATCAAGCTGGTTTAGTTGACGTTTTAGGCGGAACAGGCGAAGTAAATGTGCAAGGCGAAAATGTACAAAAATTAGATGAGTTTGCAAATAAAGTTCTTTTATACCGTATGCAAAGATCAGGAACGCTCTATGCTATCGGTTCAGAAGAAGAAGAGAATATAGTGCTTTGCCCACAAGAAACACGCGGCTCCTATTTACTCTTTTTTGATCCGCTTGATGGCTCTTCAAATATCGACGTAAACGTTTCTATTGGCACTATCTTTTCAATTTACAAGAAAAAAGATTCAATACCTCTACATTCTGATACTGTCGATAAAGAATTACTCATGCAAGGCCTTGAACAAGTCTGTGCTGGCTATTTTCTTTATGGCCCATCTGCAATGATGATATATACAACTGGGCACGGAGTTCACGGTTTCACGCTTGATCCAAGTATAGGCGAGTTTCTTCTTTCACACGAAGATATTCAACTTCCAAAATGCGGTACTTATTATTCTGTAAACACTGCTAATGAATGTATTTGGGATGAAAATACAAAAGAAGCAGTGCGCCTTTTCAACTTACCAAATGATGAAGACAAGCCATATTCTATGCGCTATGTAGGTTCACTTGTTGCTGACTTTCACAGAACTTTGCTCAAAGGTGGCATATTCCTTTACCCAAGAGACACAAAGAAGCCAGAAGGCAAATTACGCCTTGTTTACGAAGCTGCACCACTTGCCTTTTTAGCCGAACAAGCTGGCGGAAAAGCAACAGACGGTATCAATAGAATTATGGAAATCATGCCAGATAACGTGCATTCACGTACGCCATTAGTTATAGGCTCTGCTTCTGAAGTTGACAAAGTAGCAAAGATACTTTCGCAAAAACCAAAGAAAACAAAAGAATAAAGTTTGAACTAAACTACAAATCCCATCATAAAATACACATTTATGATGGGATTTTTTTTTAAAACAATAAATAACTTTAGAGTACTTTTAAAAAACTAAAAAGCCTTTAATATTAAAAAGTTTGTAAGGAAAAAGGGGAGTTTGAGGGGAAAACACCTCACTTTTCAAAGTGTGGTTTTTTCCCCTCAATTCACAGTTTTATCTTTAAAAATTACTTCTTTTTCATCTAAAGATTTGTTTTGGCAACTGCGTGCACAAAACCTCACTTGCAAGAAGAAGCTTCTTGCTGCGTTCGCTAAAGAATTTGTTCAGGTGAAAGATTCACCTTCACAGAAATAACTATTTCTTTTTCATTTAAAGATTTGTTTTGGCAACTGCGTGCACAAAACCTCACTTGCAAGAAGAAGCTT
>CAYJHN010000132.1:3710-5684 GCA_964369985.1 uncultured Desulfovibrionaceae bacterium
CTTGCTGCGTTCGCTAAAGAATTTGTTCAGGTGAAATATTCACCTTCACAGAAATAATTACTTTTTTTTCATTTTTTGTAAATTCTTAGTTTCTACAGTATTTACAAGAAGCTGTGCTATAGTCATTGGTCCAAGTCCGCGTGGAACTGGTGTCATAGCTGACACAATGTCTTTCACGCCATCAAAATCAACGTCGCCACAAAGGCCATCTTCTGTTCTGTTGATACCAACATCAAGAATCACAGCACCTTCTTTCACAAATTCTTTTGTAACAAACTTAGGCTTGCCAATAGCTGCAACAATAATATCAGCTTGTTTGCATACTTCTTTCAAGTTTTGTGTTCTTGAATGGCAATGGGTAACAGTAGCGTCAGCAGCTGTCATCATAACTGCAACAGGTTTGCCCACTAAATTAGATCTGCCAAGCACAACCACATTCTTGCCAGCAGGCGAAATATTATACTCTTCTAAAATAGTCATGCAGCCAGATGGTGTGCATGGACGTAAACCAGGTAAACCAATAGCAAGTCTGCCTTGGTTTTCAGGGTGTAAGCCGTCAACATCTTTTAAAGGGTCAATGATTTCAAGACAAGCTTGAGAATTTAAATGCTTTGGTAAAGGTAGTTGTAATAAAATACCGTCAACTTCATTGTCGTTATTTAACTTTTCAATCAAAGTCATAACTTCTTCTTGTGTAGATTCTGCACTTAATTTATAAGTAGTTGACTTAATACCGCAATATTCACACGCTCTTTCTTTATTACGAACATACACTTGCGAAGCTGGATCTTCACCCACTAAGACAACAACTAAGTGAGGTTGTTCTACCTCTTTGTTATCTATCATTTTTTTTAATCTATCCTTCACCTTTTGTGAAGTGAGATTACCGTCTAAAAGTATCATAGTATCCTCTTTAATACATTGTTTGAAAAGATAAAAGCAAAATTACACAAGAAAAGAAGAAAGTCAAAGTTAATTTTTTTTGTCTCCTTTTTGGTCTCCGACGGCCAAAGGACTAACGTCCTTTGGAAATCTTGAAATTGAGCGGCTAAGCGAAAGGTGTAGTGAGTAAATTCTTTTTTGTTTATATAAATATGCATATTTCAAGAGTACATCATCACAACTACAAAAACACCATCTGAACAAAGTGAAGATGTTGCTTGCATTTTGCGTACAGATATAGTTATTTCTAATCCAAACACCCTATTTTAAAACGGAAAAGTATTTATGAGCGTAGCTCATATAACTTTTCCGTGAGAAAAAATAAAAAATATTCTTTAGCCAGAAGCTATTATCTTAACCGCTCACTATTTGGGTTTCCAAAGGGCGGTAGTCCGTGAGGATAATCCTCTTGGTCGCCGAAGGCAAAAAAAATATATAAAAAAGCCCTTTTTCCCTTGCTAGCAAAGCTTGACACTTTAGTTAAAGGAACATAAAATATTTACTTGAAGATGAATCTTCGTATATATTTTAGGAGTTGTTGAAATGTCAAGATTATGTGTTGCTGTTGTAGGTGCTACAGGTGTAGTTGGACGCGAAATGCTAAAAACTTTAGAGGAAAGAAATTTTCCACTTACAGATATCAAAGCTTTGGCTTCTGCTCGTTCTGCTGGAACGAAAGTAGAATTTAAGGGCGGCGAAATTGTAGTTGAAGAGCTTAAAGAAGACAGCTTTAAAGATGTTGACATTGCAATTTTCTCGGCTGGTGGTTCAACTTCAGCACAATTTGCACCTTTTGCTGCACGTTCTGGCTGTGTTGTTGTTGACAATTCAAGCCATTGGAGAATGGACGACAGATGTCCTTTAGTTATCCCTGAAGTAAATGCACATGCTTTAGAAAAACATAATGGTATTATTGCAAACCCAAATTGCTCAACAATTCAAATGCTTGTAGCATTAAAACCAATTCACGACGAAGCAAAAATCACACGTATTGTTGTTTCTACTTACCAAGCTGTTTCTGGCACAGGTAAG
>CAYJHN010000133.1:0-5681 GCA_964369985.1 uncultured Desulfovibrionaceae bacterium
ATTTTGAATTTGCAAAGAAATACGGCTTAGAGATTAAAGTTGTTATCAATCCAAAAGACAGTGTGCTTAAAGCCGAAGAACTAGAAGAAGCTATGACACAAGCTGGTGTGATGGTAAATTCTACTCATTACCCACAACTTGATGGTATTGATAGTGAAGAAGGAAAAACTAAAGTTATAGAAGCTTTAGAAGCAATAAATTCAGGTAAAAAAACTGTGAATTACCGTTTACGCGATTGGAATATTTCACGTCAGCGTTTCTGGGGTTCGCCTATTCCTGTTGTATATTGCGAAAGCTGTGGCATTGTGCCTCTTGAAGAAAAAGACTTACCTGTTTTATTACCAATAGATGTACAAATTGCAGCTGATGGCAAATCACCGCTTCCAACAACGGACTCTTTCATTAATACAATATGTCCAAAATGCCAAAAAGCTGCAAAACGTGAAACAGACACAATGGATACCTTTATGGAATCTTCATGGTATTTTTCACGTTATATTGATCCAAGAAACGAAAAAGAAGCAATTTCAAAAGATTTAGCTTCTTACTGGATGCCTGTTGATCAATATATTGGCGGTGTTGAGCATGCTATCTTGCACCTTCTTTATTCACGTTTCTTCACAAAAGCACTTAGAGACACTGGTTTTTATCCGCCTGAATTAGCAGAGCCTTTCACAAAACTACTCACACAAGGTATGGTTTTAAAGGACGGCTTTAAAATGTCAAAATCAAAGGGCAATGTAGTTGATCCAACTGAAATGATTGCTCTTTACGGTGCTGACACTGTACGTCTATTCTGCTTATTTGCTGCTCCGCCTGAAAGAGATTTTGACTGGAGCGAAACAGGCATTGAAGGTGCTTTTAGATTCTTGAATCGTGTATGGCGTTTATGTGCTGAATTATCAGAACATATTTCTGCTGTACCTGCTGCAAGCTTTGGCGAAACAAAGGAAAAAGCAGCTAAAGAATTACGTTTTAAAGAACATGCAACTATAAAGAAAGTGCTTGAAGATATTGACAATAAATTCCAATTCAACACAGCTATTGCTGCTATTATGGAATATGTGAATACTATCTACTCTTTAAAAGAAGAACTTTTGCAATCAGAAGAAGGTAAACAAGCTCTTTCTTCAGCTATTTCATCTTTACTTGTATTACTTTCACCAATTACTCCGCATATTTGTGAAGAAATCTGGAAAGAATTAGGCAATAAAGAGCAATTAGTTGACATGCCTTATCCAAGTTTTGATCCATCTGCATTAGAAAAAGACAGTATCACCTTAGTTGTTCAAATCAATGGCAAATTGCGTGGCAAATTAGAACTTCCTGCAAATCTTGACGCAAAACAAGTTGAAGAACTTGCCCTTGCGGACGTAAATGTTGCAAAGCATTTAGAAGGTTTGAGTATTGTGAAATTTATTCTTGTGCCACAAAAACTTATTAATATTGTAGCAAAACCTCAATAATTATGAAAAAAATACTTATTCTACCTTGCCTATTGCTTACCCTCTTCACTTTTTCAGCTTGCGGCTATAAAGTACATGGTTTATCTAGCATGCCTATACAAACTGTTATAGGCAATGGTAGTTCTACTTTGAGGGTTGATAGTGTTGAGCAGTCAACACTTTATCCTTGGTTGCCTTATTTTGTTACTTCAACAATACGCGATGAACTTGCTTTGCGTAAACTTGCTAAATGGTCAACATCATTAGATTCTGACTATTATCTACAAGCAGAAGTTCTTTCATTTGACGTTTCAGCTTACGATGAAGATTATTTTGGCTCAGCTACTCTTTCATCAGCAACGGTAACTCTGGTTATACAAATCTTTGAAAGTAGTTCAAATACACAAGTATGGAGCTCAGGGAATGTGTCTTATTCTGAAACCTATGAAAGCACTAAGGCAGACACTTCAATACGCGAAGTATTAGAAGAAGCATTAGAACTTGCTTTTGATAATCTTCAAAACACGTTTTAACACTTAAATTCCCTTTTACGAAGCATTTAATCAAATTTATAGGAAAAAAAGATGACTGCATTATTACTCTTAACTCTTCTTGTTCTTGCAATAAGTTTGTTTGGCTCTAAAAAAGCCCATGCCTCAATTTCGAAAATCAAGAATCTCTCGCCAGACGAAGCTTACGAAGAACTTGTTGCTGGCAATCAAAGATATATGTCTGGTAATTGTCAGAAATTTGTTGATGACGCAACATGGAGAAAGCATACTGCTATTCACGGGCAATACCCTATTGCAAGCGTGCTTGCATGCTCTGACGCAAGAATGCCTGTTGAAACTTTGTTAGATCAAGGTAGTGGCGATGTTTTTGTTATTCGTGTTGCTGGAAATATCGCGGGTGATCAGGTTTTAGGCAGTATAGATTATTCTATTATTCGTCTTGAAATCCCTCTTATTCTTGTGCTTGGACACACGCAATGCGGGGCTATTTATTCGGCTGTTGACAATGTTTACACTGATAGCGTTTTTACAACAAATGAAGAAAAACTGCTCACTCCACTACTGCCTCTTGCTATGCGTTCATGCCTTACAAAGCCAAATCCAAGCAAAGAAGAGCTTATTCAATTAAAAGAAGAAATTATCGTTGAAAATGTTTGGAAGGAAATGAGTCAAATCATGCGTTTGAGCAAGGCTGCAAGACATAGAATGAGAAATGGCCAGCTCAAAATTGTAGGAGCTGTGTATAATATACAAACAGGTGTAGTAAATTGGCTTGGCGAGCATAAAGATCAAGCTGAACTTATTCGAGAAGACTTTAATTAATCATATATATATAAAATTCCAAAGAGACTATTAATTTTAATTAGTCTCTTTTTTTATAGCGTCAAAAAAACACCTACATTAAATATATAGCTCATAAAACACTAAAAACACAGAACAAAAACTAACTGGCATATTTATTGCTTACCTCCCATCATAAAGTTTTATTTTTGACTTTGGGAGGCTTTATGCTTGTTTCAAAACCACATTTTATTTCTAGTCAAAGTTCTTTGCCTGACTACAAGGATTATATCAAAGAGCAAGGCATGATGGGCTATAACCAAAATTCTGATACTTTTGCAACTATGCTTAAGTCACAGAATAAATATGGCGATAATCCAAGTAATAATGCCCTAGACATGATGAAAGCAGGCCATGATGTTGCAAAACTCAACGAATCTGCTATTAATGCCGCTAAAGGTGCTGCTGCACAAGCACAAGCACAAAAAGCACATTACGCATCTTCTTTTTCACAAAACCAGCATTTCTTTACTAATGACAAAGTCAATTTGAGGCCAAATTCTCAAAAAGGGTTAAATGTAAACGCTCAAAATAATATTGCAAGACATGTACAAGAAAGAAAGCAAGAAAATCATGAAAAGCAAGACAGCTTAGATGTAAACTTACTTGCTAAAATTGCGGATAATAACAGGAAATTAAGTGAAAATACTGCATTACAAAGTTCTGCTAGTGCAAAAAATAATTCAGCCAATCTTGCTCAGCATGTCAATCAAGCAAATCAAGAAAGCGGAAAAGCTCTTATTGGAATTCCATTGCAACGCGAAGCTATTTCTTTAGCAAGAAAACCTATTGGAATCACGCCACCTGCCTTCACTCTTGACGAACGTTCGCTTGCAACCCTTTCACGCGTAAGAAAAAATAAAGAAAAAACTTTAGTAAGTGCAAATGAGCAAGAAAAAAATCAAATGCCGCTTGAAGTAAAAAATCAGAAGAACGCAAACGAAGTTGATTTAGCAAAAGCTCAAGAATTAGGTAAGGTTGAAAATAATAATAACAATTATATCACACAAGCAAAATCAAAAATAACAACAAACCCACATACTATTGACGCGCAAATTCTCAATACTCCAATGGGTTTGCATAATAAGAAAAAAGAAAATCGAAACTTTGCTCAATTAGATCATGATGCTTTTTTCAAAACAAAACCTATTAGGCAAAATATTAAAGATGATACTTCTTATCTAGGCGAACTTTCAGCAAAATACGAATCTGCAAAAGACGGAATTTCAGCTATTGGTTACGACAGAGTTGGTGGGACATCTTATGGTAAATACCAAATTGCGTCTAATGTAGGCACATTTGATCAATTTGTAAATTTTGCTTCAAAAGAAGCACCTGATATTGCAGCTAAATTACGTTCTGGTGGCGAGGCAAATACTGGCTCTCGCTATGGAAAAATGCCTAAAATTTGGCGAGAGATAGCTAGTGAACACCCAGAAAGATTTAATCAGCTACAAGAAAATTTCATAAAGAAAACGCATTACGACCCTACAATCACAGCCTTAAAAGAAAAAGGTATTGAAATTGAATCAGATACATTAAAACAAGTTGTTTGGTCTACAGCTGTTCATCACGGTTCTGGCGGAGCAAAAAGTATTTTTGATAAAGCCATTGCAAGTGTTGGAGCTGAAAATCCAAAAGATTTAATTGCAAAAGTCTATGATTTAAGAGCCACTCGTTTCTCTTCTTCTACCACAGAAGTACGCCAAGCAGTGCAAAATAGGCTTTTAGCTGAAAAAAGCGTTGCTCTAGCACAATTGTCATAAAATAATGTGAGATTGTAAGGTTGATAGTTTTTTTTGTGAGGGCAAACCACGGTTTTTTTTAAAAAACGCGGTTTTGCCCCCCCCCCTCCCCCCGTCCTTAAAAAACAACAGTATTTCTTTAAATCTTATTCTATAAAATAAAATTTTTCCTAAGGACAGGAAAAGCAAAAGGCACAATGGAGATTGTGCCTTTTATTTTGTCTGTTCTTACTTTAGCGAAGAAGCAATTTTCACACAAATTGCGACAGAGGATTTTGTCTAAGTAATGCAAAGCATTACGAAAGCAAAATCTATATTTAAAAGTCGGGGAAAAGCAAAAGGCACAATGGAGATTGTGCCTTTTATTTTGTCTGTTCTTATTTCTTTTTATTCCATTGGCTTTAGATTTGCCAATCTTTCATCAAGATAAATCCTTTCACTTTCGCCAAGTATTCCAAGCGAAAATGCAAGTATAGTCCATAAATGTATAGCCTTGTATTCAGAATTAAAATGTTCTGACAAATCGTGTATTTGCGAATGGCAGTTATGGCATGGTGTGATTACATAATCAGCCTTTGAAGTAAGAATTTGCTCATGCTTCACTCTGCCGTATTGTCTTCTTGCTTCGGCATAACCCGATTGCAAGTAGCCACCGCCTCCGCCACAGCAATAGTTTGAAGTACGGTTAGGCCACATTTCAACAACATTTTCCTCGCCAACGCATGCCGCTAATGTATAGCGAATTGCATCAGCAGCTTTATTGCCAAAGCCCTTACGCACTAACTGACAAGGATCTTGAATAGTGAATTTAATACCTAAATCCTTATTCCAATCTGAATTTGGTTTTAATTTTCCCTCACGAATCCAGTCTGCGTATTTCATCACAACAGATTCGATATTGAAATTTGTTTCTATTTTAAAGCGTTGTATTCCAACCTGGAATGCATAAAGTTCGTGACCTCATTCGGTGTTGAGCCAAGTCTTGCCCTTGATTCTATGAACAGCATCTACTTTATTTTGTACTACTGTTTTCCATTTTTCGTCATCAGCTGCAAAAAGACAATAGTTTTCAGCTGCCCAGCCAGCAGATGGGTATGTCCAATCAGCGTCAACCATTTGTAATATCTTCCAAAGCGGGC
>CAYJHN010000134.1:0-5677 GCA_964369985.1 uncultured Desulfovibrionaceae bacterium
ATGATAAATTTAACTTATCAGCTTGAAAGAAAATATCCTTTTGTACTTTTCATAAAAAGTCTGTATAGATTTAATTACGAATTAATTTTAACAAAGGAAAGTATAATGACTTTAGCATTTTTAAAAAATGAAAGCAATGCCAAACTCCTAGGTGGTATATTTTTTGTTGTGCTCTTTGCAAGTGCAGCATGGCAAATCTCCCAAATGGCTTTTTTTATCACTTTAGGTATTAGCCCACTTATTGTTGGTATTTTATTTGGTATGGTTTATGGAAATACTTTTCGTAGGCAAATTCCTGAAACATATTCAGGCGGAATTACTTTTTCATCAAAATCTTTACTTCGTTTAGCTATAGTTTTATATGGTTTTCGTCTTACATTTCAAGATTTGATGTTAGTTGGGCTTGATGGATTTGCACTTTCTTTATTTATGCTTGTTTCCACTTTTCTTGTGGGTTCTTATGTAGGAATTAAAGTGTTAAAAATGTCGCGTAAGCTTACATTTTTGACTGTTGCTGGCTCTTCTGTTTGCGGTGCAGCAGCTGTTTTAGCAACTGAACCTGTAGTTAAAGGAAAGATTTATGAAAGTAGTATTGCTGTAGGAACAGTTGTTGTTTTTGGTACTGTTGCTATGTTTTTATATCCGCTTATGTTGAATTATGGCATACTAGATCTTACAGCAGAACAATACGGTGCCTTTGTAGGTGCAACCTTGCACGAAGTAGCCCATGTTGTTGCAGCAGGGCAGGCTGTTTCAGCAGATGCTGGCAATACAGCAGTTATTGTTAAAATGATGCGTGTTATTTTGATTGCACCTTTACTTATAATGCTTGGTTTATGGCTTAAAAGAAATCCTGATTTTGAAGATTGCGATGACGATCCAGAAGATGAATTTGCTTGTACAGGCGGAAAGTATTCATTTAGAAATTTTCCTTGGTTTGCTGTTATGTTTGTTGTGTGCGTTGGTTTTAATTCACTAAATCTTCTGCCTGAACATGTTGTTTATGTGTGCTCTTGGTATTCAAACAGATGTTGAACAAATAAAAAAAGTTGGCCCTAAACCTTTTATTTTAGCTGCATTACTTGCTGTATGGCTTGTTGTAGGTGGATATGGTATGACACTCTTTATTTTAGGATAATTTACTCCTTATAAAATTTTACTTCAAACCTATGTGTATTCTTTTTTATTAGAAAACATATAGGTTTTTTATTATAATATTTTTCTGACTGTATAAGGACTTATTGATATAAAACATTGACGAAATTTTTATTATTTGTTAATATTTTAATATATTAAATAAAAGTTGGAAAGTGTTGGTTATTATGAGATATTCTTCTATTATTTTAGCCTTTTTACTCGTTTTGACAAGTGCTGTTACTCTCGCACATCGCCATACATTAATTATTGAGCGAGAAGCTGAAAGAAGTAATTTAGCTAAATTATACTCTGAAAGAATGCAGAGTGTTATTGATGAAACTGTTAAAACTTCACACTTACTAAAAGAAGTTATTATTGATACTAATGGTAACTTAGACGATTCTGTCCTTGCTCTTATCACAAAACTTATTTATGACGCGGATAAATATTTTTGTATAAGCTATCAGCCTAATGGGTTAGTTCAATATATTTATTCTAATTTAGATATTACTCCGCTTTTAGGGCAAAATGCTTTTGAACTAGACGTTAGCAAGCAAGCAGCAAAAAAAGCTAAAGAAACTGGCGAAACATTATTAACAGGGCCTTATTCTATATTGTATGATGATTTAGCTACTGTAGTTGTTAGAACACCTGTGTTTTTTCAAAAAAACGATAAAAAAGAATTTTGGGGTTTTGTTGTTATCCCAATTTATACCTCTTATATAATTAAACAAATAGGCATATCTGCTTTACCATCGCTTGATTATCAATATTCAATAGAAACTAGCTATAAAGATTCAGTTACAATATTGCATACTTCTTCAGAATTTGATAAAAAAGATAATTATGTGTATAATTTTAAACTTGCAGATGGCGATTGGAATTTGTTTATAAGTGGTTCTGGTGGTCACATTCCTAATTATCAAGAGCTGATTATTCTCGCTTTGATATCTTCGATTTTTTCATTTATTATTTATTTCATAATTCTTTATTTTGAACAACAACATAGAGCTATGAAAGAAATGGCTCTTACAGATTCGCTCACAAAATTAAAAAATAAAAAAGCATTAGAAAGTTATATAGAAGAAAATAAAAAAACAAAGATAAAACCTTTTGCTCTATTTTATATTGATTTGAACTTCTTTAAACCTGTAAACGATACCTATGGCTACGAAATAGGCGATAGATTACTTTTGGCCTTTTCTGAACGATTGACTGCGCATTTTAAAAAAGGAAGCTTTATAGCAAGGGTTGGCGGTGATGAATTTATTGTTATTGTGCATAAAAAGCTAGAAGTAGAAACGTGTAATAGCATAGTTACGCGTATTATTTCTATATCAGAAAAAGAATTTTTTATTAATGGACTTAATATAAGCATATCATCAAGTGTTGGTTTTGCAAGATACCCACAAGACGCTATTTCATTTGAAAAAGTTCAAGATATTGCTGATAAAGCTATGCAAAGGTACAAACAAAAAAACAGAAAGGGTAGATAAAAATAAATACTATGCACTTAGCAAATTATTTTATTTCAGCTCTTATTTGTTAACTTATTGATAATCTTCTTCTTTTTTGTTAATGCATTTTGAAATCTTTGTCCATAAATCAAGAGGGTAATCGTCTGCATTTCTAGTCATATAAAACATTTCAAAGTTTATTGAGCTATTTTTAGGGCTTGCTACTGAAAAAGAAGAATTGTTTATAAGCAAGGCATCAGCTACCATATCTGGTATAAAGGTAAGACATTTTTCAAAAAGACAAGCTGAAAGTAAAGCGTCTAACTTTTCAAGTTCAGCTACAGTAAGAATTTTGATATCATGATTTTTACAATATTCATCTACAGCTTTACGAACAGCAGAACCTTTTTCTTTGAGCATCACTTTTTCAAAATGTATATCATGCGGGCTAAAATATTCTTTACCGTAAAGCCTATGTCCTTTTGGAATAATAAGTTTTACTTCATGCTTTTTGTAATAAGATGCTATGCAGCTACCGTGATGATGTTTACGCAAGTCGCCAGCAATAGCTATGTCAATCTCTCTATTATGCAACATATCAAGAAGTTTTTTTGAATTAGCGCTTTGCACACTAAAGTCTATATTTTGTTCTTTGAAACAAGAAAGAATATGTGCTTTATCAAATTCTTCATAAAGACTTGGAATACCGATAGTAAAAGTATGTGTTTTTTTTACTTGAATAGTTGATAAGAAAGATTCAATCTTGCCTTCAGCTAAGAAAAGTTGTTCCGCATATAAAAAAAGTTTTTCACCATGTTCAGTTAAAGAAAGGCCAGCAATGTCTTTTTTAAATAAGGCTATATGTAAAGATTTTTGTAGTTTTTTTAATATACTTGTTACAACCGTTTGTGAAACATGAAGTTTTTCAGCCGCTTTTGTAATGCTTTTATATTTTGCCACTGTATAAAATACACGAAAACCATTAAAATCAATCATGAAAGCCTATTCTCCTAAACAATACTTAATATTATATAATATTAAAAACAAAAGAAAAATCTACAAATTTGTATTTATTAAACTTCTTTATTGTTTTACACTATATATCTATTTTAAAAAGATGTCTAATTAAAATTTATTTAGAATAATTGACTTTAACTTGTAAAAAAATGAATAATATGTTATAAAATTATAAGCTTTCATTCTTTCTCATTGCTGTAAACTAAATGTAGTAAACTGTATTAATATTATTTGGAGAAGGTATGTCAACAGAAAATTTAATGCAAATGGTAGGCGGCGTAGGAATTTTTTTATTTGCGATAAAGCTTATCAGTGAATCATTACAAGCATTAGCTGGTTCTAAATTGCGTTCTCTTATTGCAATGCTCACAAAAACTCCTTTACTTGGTGTTGTAGTTGGAACTTTTGTTACTGTTTTACTACAATCAAGTTCTGCTACAGCAGTTATGACAGTGAGTTTTGTTGATGCTGGTCTCATGACTTTAAAGCAAGCTATTGGCGTCATTATGGGTGCAAATATTGGCACTACTGTTACAGGGCAAATTATGGCTTTTAAAGTGAAAGACTTTGCCTATGTATTTGTTTTTGTAGGTGTTTTATTTTACCTTCTCTCTAAATCACAAGATAAAAAAAACTTAGGCATAGGAATACTTGCCTTTGGACTTTTGTTTATTGGCATGCAAACCATGGAAAGTGCAATGGCTTTTTTGCGTGACAGAAAGGATATCTTTTTAATGTTTGCCCATAATCCTTTGCTTGGAATGTTGGCAGGGGCTGGACTTACTTTATTAGTGCAATCTAGCTCTGCAACAATTGGTTTGACTATTGCATTAGGGGCACAAGGATTATTGCCTCTTGAAGCCGCAGTTCCAATTATTTTAGGTAATAATATAGGAACAACAATAACGGCAATTTTAGCTGCTATAGGTGCTACAAGGGCTGCTAAACAAACTTCTGCAGCACATGTTTTCTTCAATATCTTTGGTGTTTGCTTATTTTTGCCATTTTTATCTTTCTATATTCACTTTATAGAGCAAACAGCAACAAGCTTGGCTCATCAAATTGCAAATGCACACACTTTTTATAATATAATCAACACTATAGTTTTCTTACCTTTCACTTCAATCTTTGCAAAAGTTATTATAAAAATAATACCAGAAAAAAAAGAAGAAGAGGAAGTAACTGCACGTTATTTAGATTTAAATCTTATAAAATCATCGCCTGTTTTAGCTGTAACAGCAGTAAAAAATGAATGTAACAGAATGGCAAAAACAAATTTTCTTATGTTTTCTGATATAGAAAAATTGTTTTTTGAAAATAAAAGTGAAAAATTAGATGATATTGTAAAAGCAGAAAAGAAATTAAATACACTCTATAGAGAAATAAATACCTATATTTCACAGCTTAGGCATTCACAACTATCAAATATTGATTTGCAAACGATATACTCTTATGCCACTTATGCAAGTGATTTAGAACGTATAGGAAATCAAGCTTCAAAATTTGTACATTTTTATACATTTAGGGCAAATACACAAGAGGATTTTCCTGAAACATTACTTGAAGAATTACATGAAATATTTAGAGCAAGTTATAAAAGCTATTCAATGGCTTATAGTGTTTTTGTAAGTGAAGAAAAACTTCTTTCAACAAAGTTAGACGCAAAAATAAAACAAAGTTTATTAGATAATGTAAAAGAGCTAAGAACAAAGGAAATTCAATTTACAACAACAATTTCAGAGGACACAAATTCAAAATTGTCACTTGAAGTTGAACTTGCATTTATTGAAGCTGTTCGTGCAATGGAACGTATATCATATAGGTCATGTAGACTTATACATGCTGAATAAAACAACTTTTTTACAAGAGATAAAATTTAGGGGGAAAACATATATTATGTTTTCCCCCTTATTTCTTAATTTAATAGTCTATTATTTTATTGAAATTATCTGTCTCTTGAAGTGTCTGTTAAGTCATAGAAGAGATTGTACCAAAGTTCTTCAAACTTTCTATCACGTGATTCTTTAAATCTTTCTATTACTTTTTTACTTAATAAAATACGCCAT
>CAYJHN010000135.1:0-5612 GCA_964369985.1 uncultured Desulfovibrionaceae bacterium
AATTCAGATCAACCACTTATGCTTATAGCCACTATAGACAGAAAGGACGAAAAAGAAAAGAAAAGTCAAGATCAAAACAGCGATCCTAACTTTGTTGAAGAGCAAGATGACGACGAAGTAAGAGAAACAAAACTCATTGGCATGGAAGTTATGCCGCTTATAGATGCAAGTACAAAATGCGAAAAACCAATTCTTCTACAAATGCCCCCAGCAAGTTTAACCACTGATGGACTAGAAGAACTAAAGGAATTACTCTCACATTATAAAGGAAGAACTGAAACTCAAATTTCTTTTAATGTCGACAACATACAATGCCAAATGCAATTAGGCCACAGCTATTGTGTGCACACTTCACCGCAATTTTTCAAAGCCTATACGCAATGGAAATACCAAAAAGAACAAAATATATAAAATATAAAAAAAACTTTAAAGACAACAACTTAGGATAAATAATGCAAGAAAATATTCAAAAACAAGCTCAATGGCAACTTACAGTAAGATCTGATTTTTCCTCAGCCCACGCACTTCGCCATTATCAAGGAAAGTGCGAAAATCTGCATGGACATAACTACCATGTTGAAATGACAGTAGAAGGCACAAAACTTTCTGACGATGTCGAACTTATGGTTGATTTTTCCGTGTTAAAGAAAATTTTAAAAAAAGCAGCTGATTTGCTTGATCATAAAAACATTAATGAATTTCCACCTTTTGATAAAATCAATCCTTCTGCTGAAAATTTGGCTCGTTTTCTTTACAAGGAAATTGAAAAAATAATGGCACAAGATTTAGCAGATTTACCGCATCTAGATAGTATTTCTCTCTATTCTGTAAGCGTGAGCGAAAAAGCCGCTCAAACAGCTACATATAGAGAATTTTAGGAAATGAATCACTATCTCCCCTCTTATGCCATAAAAGATGCTCAGAATCTTAATAAAAAACATGCTGAAATTCCACTCATTTGCGGGCAATTAGCACATTATTGTGCTCATAACAGCTTTTCAAAAAATATTAATGATTTTTTTCTTTTATTAAAGCAAAAATCACAAGAAGATTCATATCATAAATTGCATTTTTACGACATTATTTTGCCAGAAAGAAATATCTATTATCCCTCTCATTTCTTCCATAGTTTTTACGCTAATTATATGTTAAAAAATAATATTTTAAAAAACTATTTCAAAGAAGGAGCCCTTTTTGGACTTCTGTACAAACAGGGTTTTTCTATTGAATCTTCGTCAATAAGATATTTTGGCGCCTATGCATCGCTTATTGCGTATAAGAGTTATTAATAGTAAAAAAGAAAAATGAACACAGAAATCATAAACATTCTCAGTAAAGTACAAAAAGCGTCTGATAGAGCCATTATTTCAAGAGCTGGGCAAGCAAGTATAGCAAAAATTGCAGCCAAGGCAAAGGAAGAAGGGCGTTTTGTTGTTTTAATTGCTAAAAATAGAGAAGAATTAAACACTTTTCAAGCTTATACTCAGCTTTTTAGCCCCCTTTCCTCACAAATAAAGAGCGATGTCAAAAAAACAGAAGCAACGATCACGCTTGAGCAAGAACTTTTACGAAAGCAATCATGGCTTACTTTAAATTCTTTTTCTTATCGCACACTTACAAGACAAGGCTGGGCTGAAAGACTAGCTTCTCTCTATTCTCTTGACAATAAAAGAGGCCTTATCTGCACGCTCGACAATTTCTTGATGAAGTTACCGCCTCTTGATTTTTTCAAAAATCAACATCTTGTTTTAAAAAAAAGTGAAGATTTAAATCCAGAAATGCTATTGGAGCAGCTTATAGACTGGGGTTATGAACGTGTTCCTATGGTTGCTAATAAAGGAGAAATGGCAAGACGTGGTGATATTTTTGACATTGTCTGCCCTCTTTACAACAAAGCTATTAGAATTGAATTTTTTGGCGACACTATAGAAGAAATTCGCCTATTTGACGTGCAAACTCAGCGTTCTCTCTGCTTTTTAGAAGAAGTTGAGCTTATAAGCGTGCATCCAATCAAAAAAAACAAAGAATCTGCTCTTGCCATGCGAGAAAGATTCATGAAACTCTTTCAAAAAGCTAGCATAAATGAATTAGCACAAGCTTCTTTATTAAAAGCTATTGATAGGCACGACTTTAAGCTTTTGCCAGGTGTTTGTTACGAAAATGCCTCCTATTTAGAAGATTGGCTTCCTAAAAACACACTTTTTATCTTGCCAGATGAATTAGGCATTGAAGAGCATCTTACTGATTTTTATAGTCATTTCAACTCTTCTCTTGAAGAAGAAATTTCTGAAACAGGCTTAGAGCAAAACAGCGAACATGCTTTACGCACGCCTGATCTTTCACGAAAAGCACTTGATAACTATCCCCTTATCTTTGCCCAAGATTTACTTATGGGAATTGAGCAAAAAGGCCTTGTATTACAAGAAAAAACTCTACGTTCTTTTCAAGATCTTTTCACACATAATACTGATTTTTCACGACCTTGGCAACAATTAGTAAATGCATTAAAAGATTGGCAAAAAAAGTACGAACAAGTAATACTTGCCTTTCAAAACACGCGTTCACGCGAAAAATTTCTCAAATTAGCCGAACAAGATTCACTTTTTCCAAAACTCTCCTATTCTGAAAAAGACAAAGGCTTTTACGCTCTTATTGCCCCAATTCCAAATGGAGCTGAACTTGTTTGGAATTCAAGTCTTATTTTATCAGAAAATATATTAAGTCCAGAGGGTAAGAAAAAACATCTTCCTGCAACAGGTGCATTTAAAGGTTTAGATTCATACGATGATTTAAATATTGACGACCTTTTAGTTCATCGAGATTACGGACTTGGAAAGTTTAAAGGCCTTGTACGCCAAGAATTAGGCAATATAGCAAATGATTATCTTTTAATTGAATATGCAGACGATTCAAAACTCTATATCCCAGTTGAAAGACTATCAATTATTCAAAGATTCAAAGGCGATGGCATGCCTAGCCTTGATAGACTTGGATCAACAAGTTGGATTTCTTCTAAAGAAAAAGCAAAAAAAGCAATCGAAGCCATAGCTGCCGATTTAGTTGAAATGTATGCTTTAAGAAAGGTAGCAAAAGGCTTTAGTTACTCACCTCTAGGTGAGCTTTACAGAGAATTTGAAGCTTCCTTTGGTTTTGAAGAAACACCAGATCAGGCAAAGGCAATTATAGACGTTTTGGCAGATATGGAAAAGCCAACGCCAATGGATAGGCTTGTATGCGGAGATGTTGGCTTTGGCAAAACAGAAGTTGCCCTTAGAGCGGCTTTTAGAGCAGCTATCGACGGCAGACAAGTAGCTCTTTTGTGCCCAACAACCATATTAGCTGAACAGCATTATCAAACTTTTCGCTCAAGGCTTGCTGCTTTTCCTATAAATGTAGGCTTACTTAGCCGATTTGTGAGCAAAGCAAAGCAAACAAATACATTAAACTTAGCAGCAAAAGGCCAAGTAGACATACTTATTGGCACACATCGTTTACTTTCTTCAGATGTACAATTACCAAACCTTGGCTTACTCATTCTTGACGAAGAACAGCGTTTTGGTGTACGCCACAAAGAAAAGCTCAAACAGCTGAAAAAAAATGTGGATTCTCTTACACTTACAGCAACTCCAATCCCAAGAACATTACAGCTTTCCATGTCTGGCATACGTGAATTATCTGTTATTGAAACACCACCAACACAAAGAAAGCCTGTTGTTACTTCCTTACTCAACAGAGATAAAAACACATTAAAACAAATACTTGAACGTGAACTTGAAAGAGAAGGACAAGTATTTTGGATTTATAACAGAGTGCAAGGGCTTGAAAAAGTAGTTGATTATGTAAAAAGCATGGTACCACATGCAAGAGTAGGCATGGCTCATGGTCAACTCCCAGAAAAACAGCTTGAAGACACAATGAACGGCTTTTGGCACGGCGATATTGATATCTTAGTTTGCACCTCTATAGTGGAATCAGGACTAGATTTTCCACGTGCAAATACCCTTATAGTTGACCAAGCACAAATGTTTGGACTTGGGCAGCTTTACCAATTAAGAGGCAGAGTTGGACGAAGTGACAGGCAAGCCTACGCATTTTTTGTTGTTTCAAATACAGAAGCTCTCACAAAGATTGCCAAAGAAAGAATGCGTATTATATTAGAACTAGACTATCTTGGTGCTGGCTTCCAGCTTGCTATGGAGGACTTGCGACTAAGAGGTGCTGGCAATATACTTGGTGAAGTGCAATCAGGCCACATGACAAGGCTTGGGCTTGACTTATACCTTGAAATGCTTGAAGAAGCTGTATCAAAACTCAAAGGTGATGAACTTATTCGCCTAGATACTGAACTCAATATTGGTATTGCCGCACATATTCCTGAAAATTATATTAAGGATAGCAAGGATAGGTTAAAATACTACAAAATGCTTTCTTCTGCGCAAACACAAGAATTAAGACATGAAGTAGAAATGGAAATGCGTGATTTATATGGATCTATTCCAGAAAAACTCAATAATTTCCTTGCTGTGCTCGATTTAAAGGAAACAGCTTCTACACTTCAAGCTATAAAAGCTGATATTACAAATGATTACATACGTTTAACATGGTCTGAACAAGCGAGTAAAACTGGTTCTTTCAAGCTTGAATCTGTTTTTGAACTTGTAAAACAACATAAAAACAGGGTGAAAATTATTCCCCCTGCTATACTAGAAATTAAACTCGACAAAAAACTTGAAATTGCATCTGCTCTTCTTGAAGTAAAACAGTTGCTTAACTCATTTTTAATCAATAGGTGATTTATGAAAAAAACTCTCTTTTCCTTTCTTCTATCGCTCGCCTTTACAAGTTCTGCTTTTGCTCAGGTTGCAGCACAAGCTATAGAAGAAGATACACAGCAAGAACCAAAGATATTATTCAATTATTCTACAATATTAGACAATGAAGCACCAAGCACATGGGATTCGCTCAAAGAGCTTTTTGGTATAAATACACTCATTGACTTCTTTATGCCTTTACCTCACGGCACTATAGCCAGTGTAAACAACGATATAATCACCTTAAATGATTTACAATTTTATGCAGACTTAGAAAAAAGTTCACAAGCTGACGATTCAGAAGTAAGCCTTGAAGGTGTTATGGATGATTATTCAACTTATTTACTTGAACTTATTCAGCAAAAACTCATAGCTCAAGAAATAAAAAAACTCAGCCTTGCAGTTGACTACGACACTATAGGCAGAATTCAGCAAGGTGTTGAAAAAAGGTATGAAAACTTCGACAGCGGGCTTTTAGCCAGTGAAGTCCATCAAAAAGCATGGGCAGAACAAATCAAGAGCAATCTTGAAAAAGAGGCTTTACAAAGGTATTTTCTTGCTTCTTTGAGAGTAAATTATGATGAAATTATTAAATTTCATATAGAAAATCAATCTTTATTCCAAATTCCTGAACAATATATTTTTACTCTTATCTATTCTGAAGAAGAATCACCTCTTAGAAAAGCACATAAAAAAAATTTAAAAATAATTCAGGAGCAAAAGAATTTAAAGTGAGAGGTGAACCTGGAACGTTATGTTTATCAAGGAATACACAGGTTTTGAAATGAGGAAATATAAAAT
>CAYJHN010000136.1:0-2065 GCA_964369985.1 uncultured Desulfovibrionaceae bacterium
TCATATCTAAAAAGAAGACATAAAAGGGTTCTTTATCTGAAA
The DNA here is from genome assembly GCA_964369985.1 of uncultured Desulfovibrionaceae bacterium. Taxonomy (GTDB): domain Bacteria; phylum Desulfobacterota; class Desulfovibrionia; order Desulfovibrionales; family Desulfovibrionaceae; genus CAYJAZ01. The sequence continues at coordinate 43 of CAYJHN010000136.1, forward strand.
GAAAGTGTTCAAGACGAGTGTAGGCAACGTCTCTTACTTTTAAGCCAGTGAAGGGGTCGATTGTGGCCTCATGGCTTAATTTTTCTAAATCTTTTTCACCTTGTTCCAAGGCTTCTGACAAAACTTGGAATTTATTTTGGTGTTTAGCCAGTTTTGTAAATATATAATCATAGGTGAAGCAAACAAAGAAGCCACCCAGCGAGCAAATTCCGGATCTTATAACTACATAGATAGTGTTCATCTCCTCAAGTTGTACTTGGTAGAATGAATATGTTGTAAAGATACAAAAGATAAACATTGTTGTGAGCATGGCTAGAGAAAAAATAATTGTTTTGCCATTTTTTAGGATCGTTACAAAGTCTATTCTTTCAAAAATTGTTTTTACCATATAGACATAAGGTAAGGTTACAAAGAAGAATATTGTAGATGAAAATATACGAAATTCTTGTATTTGTACTAATTTATAGATGGGTTCATTATAAATAAGAGCAAGCGTGCCAATAATAACCATACGCATTGCAATAACATGCAATGTTAGTGTGAGGGTACGAAATAATACTACAAACTTTGATTGTTTGAAGATGAGTTTAACTTGAATAAAGTAGGTAACAAAGAGTACTATGATTGCTATATATTCGTATTCAAAACTTACATAAAGAATGTAATAGATGTATAAAAATGCATTAAATAAAGAAGCAATGGCGTATTGGATTTTTGTATTAAGTCCAAAAAGCCTTGTTGAATAATAGTAAAATGCACATGAATATAGAGTAAAACTTATGATAAAAAGAAAGTTAATCATTGCTAACCTCCTGTTTTACAAGCTTGTCTGAGTAGAATAATATTTTGTTTTCACGCATATTTGCATCTGCAAGGTCTATAATTTCGTCAGTTGATAATTTTTTCATTTCTTCATTAACATATATAAAACCAATACTTGCAGAAAGTTTGAAGTCTTTTAGTTTTGCTTGTTGGTCGATTTGCATAGAAATACGTTTAGTAATATTTGTTACACTGTCTTTTGATTCTATGTAAGGTAATATTGCCAAAAATTCATCACCGCTGATTCTTGCTACAATATCAACATCTCTGATTGATTCTCTCAGAGCGTCCGCAATGGCTTTAATATACTCGTCTCCCACTTCGTGTCCGAAGGTATCGTTGACATGTTTTAGTGCGTTTACATCCATAAAGAGTAAGCCAAAATGTATATGAGGGGTAGCAAGAAGCTTTTCAAGTTGCTCTATGATGTAGGATCTGTTGAAGAGCTTTGTAAGATTATCTGTAATAAGCTTATTTGAGACTTCTTTTTTCTTGAGCAGAAGATTGTCATAATTTGATTGAGCTATATCTGATTGTCTTTTGTAAGCAGCTAGATTTATAAAGCTAATTGTATAAAAGAGAAGATAGTAAAAGATAACTAAAGAAAGCAGCACTACCATAAATATATGGTAGATTTTTTCAGTAAAGAAGGTATGAGTAACAAGAAAATAGGTATCAAAAGAGACATAGGCTAGAATAAAGAAGGTTGTAGCTGTTTGTGTTTCGGAATATGGTGAGGAAGATGAAATTCTGATAATGTCGCGAATTGGAATAATTTTTGAGACAATAAGAAGAGCCAAGATCAAAATAGTGATACTTACAGAAAGAATCATAGTGTGGTAGTATGGATCGTGAAGCAGGGTAAGAGAAGCCACATCAAGAAAATATGAAAAACTCATTAAAACTGGTAAATTTATAGAAGCAATATGGAATGCAAAGGTGACTCCACCAAAGAAACTTTGTCGAAAGCTTGATTTGGATATGAGTTTAAACTGAAGAGATATAGCAATAAATACTGCGAAAAAAGAAAGATAGTAATATTGAGGTAAGGATATTGCTAAATAAGTTAAACAAGTGTTGCATAGAGATAAAAGAATATATAGAAAAAAATTCTTACTTGTACTAACTAGTATTTTTGAGGCATAATTGAACAAAAGCATGTTATAAATAAATGCCAAAGTAAGTGAAGTTATAAGCCAAA
>CAYJHN010000136.1:2075-5527 GCA_964369985.1 uncultured Desulfovibrionaceae bacterium
CTCGAGAACATTGTAAAACACCTTTGTTCGAGATTGTAGTTATCGTAATATATTAATATTTTTTATGTGTTTTGTCAAGTTTTACTATTGGTTGAATAAATAAAATTATGTTGTAAAAAATAATTTAAAACTAGGTTAAAGCTTGCTATTCAAAGCAAGAAAGTATACATACATCTTACAAAATGATAAAATTAGGTAAAAAATATGAAATGTACACGTTGTAAAGAACCAGCCATAGTTGCTCTACCAAGTCATAATGCGGCTTTTTGTGAGCCATGTTATTTAGATTTTTTTTCAAAGCAGGTTGAAAAGGGCATAAAAGCAAGCCCTATGCATAAAGGGCCTTTATTTACAAAGGAAGACAAAATTCTTGTAGCTCTTTCAGGCGGTAAGGATAGTTTGGCTTTAATGCTTGAGCTCCATTTGCAAGGTTATAATGTTACAGCTTTGCATATTGACTTATCTATTGGAAATTCTTCAGATAAAGCAAGAGCAGTATGCGAAAGATTTTGTGAAAAGCATGGTTTAAAGCTTATAGTTAAAGAAATGGAAGGAGAAGGCCTTGCTATTCCAAAAGTAAAAGCGAGGTTGAAGCGCCCAATTTGCGCTGTGTGCGGTAAGATTAAAAGATACTTCTTCAATAAAACAGCAAGAGATATGGGTTTTACAGTGCTTGCTACAGGGCACAATTTAGATGATGAAGTTGCACGTTTGTTTTCAAATACATTGCGCTGGGATCAGGCTTATTTGAGCGATCAAGCACCATTACTCGAAGATACAGAGGGTTTTGGCAGAAAAGTAAAACCTTTGTGGCGTTTAGGTGAATTTGAAACTGCAAACTACGCCTATATTAAAGGAATTGAAAATCATCACGCACCTTGCCCTTATTCACAAGGTGCTTCTTTTACAAAGTTAAAAAATATTTGGGTAGACCTTGAAGAAATGATGCCAGGCAGAAAATTAGATTTTTATCAAGGATTTTTAGAAAGAGGGCGCCCAGTTTTTGAAAAGAACGAAATTGAAAATGGTGTAGAATTGCAACCATGTACAAGATGTTCTTATCCTACTTCAGCTGGAATTTGCGGAGTTTGTAGGATAAGAGAAACCTTGACAGAAGAAAAATAATCATCTAGATTATAGCAGAAAATTTATCATAATAAATTCTAGGAGTATATCATGGCTAAAGAAGAAATTAATGCTTTCTTGGGTGCGAGCACAGAATACCACGGAAAACTCGTTTTCCAGGGTGCTGTTCGCATTGATGGCACATTTACAGGCGAAATTGAAAGCGAAGGCTCATTAATTGTTGGTAAAGATGCAACAATCGAAGGCACTGTTCAAGTGGGCGAGCTTGTTAATTCAGGCTTATTTAAAGGGAAAGTTGTTGCTAAAAGAAAGGTAACAATCCACAGAGAAGGCAAAATCTTAGGCGATATTTTCACTCCTGTATTAAATGTTGAAGAGGGTGCTGTTATTGAAGGTAAAATCAATATGGGCAATACTCCTAAACAAGATATTGAAGACTAAAATCAAGTAACTTGTACAAAACGTCATTCTTATTTAAGCGCTATCCATTTGAAAACATAATAAAAAGTGAGCACAGCGAACAAAGTCACAAGCTCTCGAAACAAGAGCCACGCCTCTTGTAAGCGAGGTTTCGTTTATAAAGGACACAATGTGGCAGAACAAATTAGAATAAGTAGCTTGTGCAATAAATAACTTGCATCTTGTTTGTTTTTACTATTTACAAATCTCAAAATTTTTTATATGATTTTTGTGATTTTCGTATACGCGTATATACTTAATGTATGTAGCGTATAATTTTATACACTTTCTTTTCTTACCATATTTGGAGGAATTTGTGATATCTGTTGATATAACCCTACTTATTCAGTTAGTGAACTTTATCATTGGCTTGCTAATTATTAACCATTTTATTGTTAAGCCTATTCGTGAAGTTTTGGCAAAAAGAAAAATAGCTTCTGATACCTTAAACGCGGGTGCGGAAGAATTTATTTTAAGAGCTGATTCAAAGCTTGGTGTGTATGAAGAAAAAATTGCTAACACAAAGCTTGAAGTTGTGAAAGAACGTGAAAAGATGAAATCTGACGCGCATTCTAAAAGCCTAAAACTTCAAGAAGAAGCAAGCGCTAAAGCTGCAACATTACGCAAAGAAGCTGCTCAAATTCGTGAAAACGAAAGTGGTAAAGCTTATGATACTTTGCATGCAAACACAAAAGAATATGCTCGCTTAGCTGCTGAGCGTTTACTTTCTTAATACTGAGTAGCTAGGAGTGTTACCATTGAAAGCGACTAATATTTTACAACTATGTTTATGCGCAGCATCTATTTTTGTTTTTTCTAATGATGCATTTGCAGCTGGTGTACCAAGTGATGAAATCAACTGGCTTGATTTTGGGCTTAGAGTATTAAACGTAGCTATTTTTCTTGGCATTATCTGGTTTATGGCTGGCAAGAAAATTAAGGGCGTGCTTATTGGCAGAGGACAAAAAGTTGTTTCAGACATGGAAGAGCTTGAAAAGAAAAAGCAGCAAGCTATGTCAGAATTAGCACAACTTGAAAAGCGTATTGCTAATGTTGATGAAGAATGTACAAAAATTCTTAACGAAGGTAGAATTGTTGCAGAAAATATTGCAGCATCTATTGTGGAAGAAGCGAAAAAGCAAGCAGATGCTATTGTTGTGCAAGCACACAAATCTGCTGAGCAGGCAATAAAATCTGAAGTTGATGCTATTAGAGCAAAGATTGCAGATGAAATTATGGCAGAAGTTCGTAAAAATTTGGAACAAAATATTGATAGTGCAACTCATCATAAATTGATAGATTCCTCTATCGATAGAGTATCGAATTTTTAATCTAGGGTTTAAGCAAAGCTTTAGCTCTTTTTTTGGGGGTATACATGCAACAGTCAGCAGTGGCAGCTAGGTACGCACAAGCCTTTTTTGATTTGACAAAGAATCAAGGTTCTGCCGAGCTTCACAAAGAAAAAGAAGCGATGACAGCATTTAAGCAATCGATGGAAGTTTCTAAAGAACTTTCTTTAATTGCATCTAATCCTGTTTTTCCTCTTGAAGACAAAAAAAACATTATTAAAACGATTTTATTGAAGATGAATGCAAGTAAAGAGTTGACAAACTTTTTCTTCTTGCTAGTTGACAAAAAACGTCTTGATATTTTTCCACAAATCGTTGATCACTTCTCTTCTTTGATTGACGGTAAGGAAGGTATTTCTCGTGGTGATCTAACTACAGCTATTGAAGTTGACGATAGCCGTAAAAAAGAAATTGTTGAGAAATTAGAAAAGCAAACAGGGCGTAAGCTTGAGCTTACTTTTAAAGTAGACCCATCACTTTTAGGTGGAATGATCCTAAAACTTGGTGATGAAACTTTAGATTCAAGTCTTGCAGCTCAATTAAATAAACTTAACCTAC
>CAYJHN010000137.1:0-5521 GCA_964369985.1 uncultured Desulfovibrionaceae bacterium
CTTCGCCACCAAGTTCTTTTGCAAGGCGAACATGCCCTGACTCTTGATCGCTATCGGTGTAAACACAAACAAATTCATGCCCTAGCAGTTTGCATGCTTCAAGAATACGAACTGCTATTTCACCTCTATTTGCTATTAAAATCTTGTGTTCTGACATAATTTCCCTATAAACAATAAATAGATTTCATTTTCTATAAAAATAATTTAGTGGTATTTGTACCCTTTTTTTGCTAAAGGAGCAAGCATTTATTCACTTATAAGAATTTTTTAAGAAGCTATCTACTCTATTTTTTCACTGTGTTTATAACAACTTAGAAACACATTCACATATTTTATAAATTTGTTACAATTTGTTACATTTTTTTCTTTTTTATTTTCATTTTTTTAAGGCTTTTTGCTATACAAGGTATTTGTAAAGTAGAAATTGACTATGTAAAACACAAATACTCTAACAAAATCTAAGAAATTTTAACTAGATTAATAATGTACAGCAAAGAGCAAATAGTATGCAATCACTTAAAGTAAGCAAAGAAGAAGGCGGACAAAAACTTTTTAATTTTCTTCAAAGAAGGCTTGAAAGTTCCAAAAGCGAAATCCATAAATGGATTCGTTCTGGTCAAGTAAGAATTAATGGTAAAAGATGCACAGCTTTTGACAAAGTACTTTCTGACGACGAAATAAGAATACCGCCCTTTGCTCTTTTTAAAACTGTTCCAGATTTAGAACAAATCGACAATAAAAAGAAAGTGCAAGAAAATAATAACATTGCCAAAGTGTCAAGTTTTGATTTTGATAGCATGAAAATTTATGAAGACAGCGATTTATTAATTTTAAACAAGCCCTGTGATTTAGCTGTGCAAGGTGGTTCAAAACAAAATATTTCTTTAATAGATTTTTTAAAAATAAACTACAAAAATTCTCCTTTTGCCCCTACGCCTGCTCATCGCCTTGATAAAGCAACAAGCGGTTTATTGCTTATAGCAAAATCCTATACCATATTACAAAAGCTTCATCTTTTATTGCAAGATAAAGAAAGCGGAAATTTAAAAAAAATCTACAGAGCTCAGGTTATTGGCAAGCCCAAAGCTGGCAAATGGCAAGATAATATGCTACTTGAGCAAGACAAATACGGCTATGAAAAAATTGTAATCAATAATAGCAAAAATATTGATAAGCAAGGACAAAAAGTCCAAGAAGCTCTTTCAATAGTTGAAATTATTGATTCAAATTCTAAAAATTCTCTTTTAGAAATAGATTTAATCACTGGCAGAAAACACCAAATTCGCGTGCAATGTTCACACAGAAAATGCCCTATTCTTGGCGATAAAAAATACGGCATGCTAGACATGCAAGACACAGTCAAAAGACTGTACTTACATGCCTATAAGATTGTTTTAGAAGGGCAAGAATTTATTGCTGAAGACTCAAATTTTGTGAAAGCCTTTTCTTAACATACACATACATTAAAGCAATAAGCACAAAGCCTGCAATATTTACTTCATACATTGGAGTGAGCAAGCATATAGCAGCAAGAGCTGAAAACAGCCTTTCAATGAGTGAAAGTTTGCGTACAAAGAAGCCTTCCATTGTGACAGAAGTCATGAATAAAGCCGCTACACTTATAACAAAGGCAATTAATGCTGATATTAAGCCTTGTTGCAAGAGCAATTCCGGCCTATACACAAAAAGAAATGGAATAATAAAACCAGCCATTCCAAGTATAAAGGCTTGTATAGAAGTTTTATAAAAGGAAGATTTTGCTATACTTGCAGCGGCATAAGCTGCTATGCCAATTGGCGGAGTGATAAAGGAAACAATAGCAAAGTAGAAAACAAAGAAGTGAGCTGTTAATAAGTCAACACCAAAGTCTATCAAGATTGGAGCACACACTAAAGCAACCATACTGTATGCCGCTGTTGAAGGTAAGCCCATACCAAGCAAGAGTGAAGCAAGCATAACCATACATAATATAAAGAAAAATGAATTTGAGAAATCAAGAAGCACATGGGCAAATTGCACACCTACTCCCGTCATGCTCACAATTCCAATGATAATACCTGCTGTCATACAGGCAACACTTACCATGATACAGGTATTTGCCGTTGAAATAATTACTTTTTTAATTTCAGCTAAAGGAAACCTTTTTTCTAAAAATATAACTTGCCCAAAGCCGATTATAAGTAAAAGTGCCATAGCAAAGAGCACGGCAAATTGTGCGGATAATTCTTCGATTAATAGTAAATAAATCAAACAAATAAGTGGAATAAAGAGCAAAGACTTTTGAAAAGTAGACTTTTCTTCTTTTATTTGATTTTCTGGCTTTACTTGATTTTCTGTTTTTTTAGGATTTATTTGCTTTTCTTGAGCTAAAGAAATATCTTCACTTATATGTACTTTTTCTTGAGCAATCTTTAAACTCTCGGCATCTGTTAGATTTTTTTCTATAAGCACATTTTCTTCATTTGCTACAGCAATTTTACAGGCATGCAAATAGGTAGAAAAGAAAAGTGAAGCATAATAAAGAATCGCTGGCAAAACAGCCGCAATAGCAATAATTGAATAATTTATACCTGACATATCTGCCATAACAAAGGCAACAGCACCCATAACTGGAGGTGCAATCTGCCCACCAGTTGAAGCTACTGCCTCGATAGCAGCCGCATATTTTCTGCTATAGCCAACTTTTTGCATAAGCGGAATTGTAAATGTACCTGTTGTCATAACATTAGCAACAGCAGAGCCATTGATTGTTCCCATAAATGCAGAAGAAAGCACAGCAGCCTGAGCAGTTCCGCCCTTCATTCTTGAAGTCATTTTGTAAGAAAAATCAATAAAGACCTTGCCTGCACCAAAAACATCAAGTAATTCACCAAATAAGATATAAAGTCCAACAAAGTTAACAACTGCACCTACAGGGGAAGCAAAAATTCCGCCAAGTCCCCAGCCTAAATATTGAGCTATTGACATGGCATCATAGCCTTTATGCCCCCAGATGCCATCAATGTAATTTCCAAAATAGGCAAAGGATAAAAAGAATAAGCCAATAAAGGCGAGCATATAACCCACTTGTTTTGCAGTACAAAATAAAATAACAGCAATCACAATCCACGTTATATGCGAATCCATTTCAGATATGCCAAAAATCCCTTTATCTAAAATAGCATCTGTTCCACTGCCAGAAATATAGTAATAAGCACAGTATGTTACAATAAGAGTAAGTATGCCATAAAATACTTTTAACAAAGTATTCTCTTCAGCATTTACTCTGTATAAAAGCCATAAAACCAAAACAGCAAATACAAAGAGCACTCTTTGCATAAATACATGTATGCCTGTTCCAAAACCAAGGTATAATAATAAAATAACTAAAAAAACAGACAAGATAAAGATAATTTTTGACAAAAGGCTCTTCATGATCTTTTTAATCCTTTATAAGTTCAGCTGTGAAAACATAGAATGTGCATTGATCCCAATTTTCTTTTATTTCATGCGGATTTAATCCAGCTTTTTGTGCTAAATGCATAAGCATTTCTTCTTTATTCCAGCCTTGTTCTGTTGCTACATGTGGCAAGAATACAGCTGAATTTTTCTCTTTTTGCAAAATAACACCATGCTTGCCTATAATGATATCCTTATAAGAAATTATTGGCATAAGCGGTGATAAAACAGAAATTTCAACATCAATGTAAGGTAATTCATCAACACGCACTTTTTCAAAGCGTCTATCTTCTAAAGCAGCTGAATAAGCACGCTGAATGATTGAATCTATTAATGGTCTTTGTGGCACAATATCGCCAATGCAACCACGAAGTTGCCCATTTTTTTCTAAAGTAACAAAAACAGCACAGTCTTCTTTAAATTTTTCTGGCACAGTGTCATAATCCACCTGAGCTACTTGATCGTATTGCACAGAATACTGCACGCAAGCCTTTGCAATATCAAGCATCATTTGTTTTTCTTCGCTTGTAAATCTGCTTTTTTCTTCTTCGCTTATTTCAGGAAGCCTCGCATTAAAACCTTTTTTCCATTCAGCAAAAACAAGAGCAGATAAATAAGAAACAGAATGTGAGTAATCGCCTGTATTTTCAGCAGAAGTTGTGTAAGCAACTTGTTCAGCCTTTATTTTATTTGGCATAAGAGTGAGTAAAAACTTAAGTGCTACTTGGCCGCACACTGTTGCCTTTGTTTTATGCATTACTTTTTCAAAGAGTTCAATTTCGTGAGCAGCAAAAGCTTGGTACACATTTTGATCTAACTGCTCGATATTGCTTTTAATATCTTCAACAAAAGGAAGGTAGCCAAAGTTTGCACCATAGTGCGTAAAATCAGTGCTCACAATAAAGAGAGTTCGCCCTATGCCACCATCATAAGTATCTAAAATTTTATATAAATTTTTAGCAAAATCTTCCATACTTTTGCCGTATTTCCACTTACCAAACATAAGTCCAGCAACAGGGATATCTCCTAAAAAATGACGAATTAATGGCATTTGCACATGTATGCTGTGTTCAGCCTTGCTTGCTTCTTCAATTTCAACTACTTCTTCAAGCATTTTTAGTTTTTCAGAAAAATCTTTATCAAAGGAAATTTCACCTGTAGGTGTTTTTAATCTGCCTACTGGTTCAATGCCTACTTTTTCAAAAAAAGGATAACGATGACAAGGAGAAAGAACTAAAACTCTGTCGTAATCCTCTTTTTTTAGCAAAGCATAGGCTTCAAGAGCTGTATCAAGCGAATAAGCATAACCAGCATGTGGCACAACAAGTGCAGAAATTTTGCCTATTGGCTTTGCCTTTGTAAAAGTTTTAACTTTATTGTTGATATACTTTTCTAAATCGCTCCCGTCAGGTGCGTCAAACCATGTAGGGTTCAAGTGACTTGCCTTAGTTTCTTTCTTCATTTCATCGCAATTAGTTGACATTATAAACTCCGTATAATTTGCTTTGACATTGTGGGCATTCCCCATTTTTCAAATGCATTGACTTTATATTAAATCTCTCTCTTTCAATAAGTAAGTTATGGCAATTATGACAATAAGTATTGCTTTGCCCATCAACATTACCTTTATAAACATATTCTAAATTGTATGATTTTGCAATTTTGCACGCCTTATCTAAAATTTGTACGGAAGTAGCAGTAAAATCTTTCCTTTTATAAGTGGGAAAAAAAGCAGAAAAATGCAAAGGAATTTCCTTTCCTAAATTTTCTTTAATAAATGAAGCAAGTTTTGCAAAGTCCTCTTCTTTATCATTCAAACTTGGAATAACAAGATTTGTTATTTCTATATGTATATTATTTTTATAAAGTATTTCAGCAGTTTTTAATATTGGCTTTAAGCTCACATCACAATTTTTCTTATATAGCGTGTCATTCATAAACTTTATATCAAGATTTACAGCATCTATATGCTCTATAAGTTTTTCTAAAGGTTTTTGATTAATGTAACCAGCTGTAACTAAAGTATTTGTGCCATTATTTTCACGCACTTTTTTTGCTACATCATACACATATTCGTAATGCA